>JANYFM010000172.1 GCA_025362655.1 Hyphomicrobiales bacterium
GTCAGCCGCGCCCAGCGCATGCCGCTTCAGCTTGGCAGCCTTCCCAAAACCGGCATCAACCAGTTGTTCGAGATATCACTGGAGCCGGAAGGCGGCTCGACCATCGGCAGGCCGACGGGGCCGGTGCTGATGAAAGGGACGGCGAGCACGGCGCTGTAGGGGCGGGAGACGCAATGACTTCCGTACGCCACCCCTCTTACCGCCACGCCTACCTCGCCGAAATCTTCGACCGGCTGGAAGCGGGGGACACAGGCATCAAGGCCAAAGCTCATGCCTTGATGGCGCTTTGGAAAGCGCAGCCCGAAATGAACCCGTGGCTTTGGCAAACGTGGGAGCGCCTGCTGGAAAGGCCCGTCGCCGAAATGCGGGCCGCGGTCCTTGCGGAAACGCAGGACGGCGACATGCTGCGGCACGCAATGCCGTTTGCGGGTATTTTGAGCAATCGGGAACGCGCGGAACTGCGGCGGCGCTATCCGGGCCTGACGCACCCTTGAAACCGCCCCGCCCTCACGGATACAACCGCTCGACGCCCCAATCCCCTTCCGGCTTCGCGCGCCGATAGACGATGCGCTCATGCAGGCGGAACGGCTTGTCGGTCCAGAACTCAATCTGCACCGGGCGGATGCGGTAGCCGATCCAATGGGGCGGGCGGGGCACCTCGCCGATCGGATATTTCAGCGCGACGCGCGCCACGGCTTTTTCCAGCGAGAAGCGGTCTTCCATCGCTTCGCTCTGTTGGCTCGCCCAGGCGCCGATGCGGCTGTCGCGCGGGCGGCTGGCGAAATAAGCGTCCGACTCCCCCGTCGTCACTTCCTCGACGGGGCCGCGCAGACGCACCTGGCGGCGCAGCGATTTCCAATGGAAATTGCCGGCCGCCTTCCAGCCCGCATCAATCTCGCGGCCCTTGGCGCTGTTGCGATTGGTGTAGAAGACGAAGCCTCTGACATCCCATTCCTTCATCAGGACCATCCGCAGGTCCGGCAGGCCCGAGGCATCGACTGTCGCGAGCGACATCGCGATGGGGTCGTTGGGTTCGCTCTTGACGGCCTCGGCGAGCCAATCGCCGAAGCGCGAAAAGGGCTCCAATTCCGGCGCGGACTTACCGTCCTTTAACTCCTGCAATGCTTTCATCTCCTGCAATGCTTTAATCTCACGAAGGGGCCTCATTTCAGGCCCGGGTGCGCGTGCCGTGTATCAATTTGAGACGTCCATTTACAGGTTCCGCATGCCGCGGACCAGTGTCCGCTTCGCCGGGCGCGCTTTCGCCGCAGCCTGCGCGCTGGCGCTGGCCGGCTGTTCCACATCGATCCCCCTGCCATCGATGATACCCCCGGATGACGTCACCGGCTCCATCGACAGGCCCGTGCGGGCCCTAGCCGCTTCGCTGGATGCGGAGGACTGGCGGCGGGCCTATGCGGCGCTCGGCGTGGCGCTGGACCCCCAGGGCTCCGGCGCGCCAGTCAATTGGGATAACCCGCAATCGGGCATGCGCGGCGTGTTCACCCCGGTCGGCCCGGCCTATCCCTCGGATGACAAGCTCTGCCGCGCCTTCCTCGCGGACATTGCCGGCAGGACGCAGCCGCAGACCCTTCAAGGAGCGGGATGCCGGGAAAAAAGCGGCGATTGGATTGTCGGCGATCTCAAGCCCTGGAAGAAGGGCTGACCGCCAGGCTTGTGCCCTTGGCGCGCCGCGCCTATCTCCGGAGCATTGGCAGCGGGAGACAGGCGGCGATGGACGGCAACCCTTTTTTCGAAACCTGGAACACGCCGTTCAGCGTGCCGCCCTTTGAGCGGATCGGGACCGCGCATTTCCTGCCCGCGATAGAGGCAGGGATCGCCGCGCAGACAGCCGAAATTGAGGCCATCGCATCCTCTCCGGAGCCGGCGGATTTTGCCAACACGATTGAGGCCTTCGAGCGCTCGGGCGAGGCGCTGCGGCGCGTCGTGCTGGTGTTCCGCAATCTCTCGGGCACGCTCTCCGACGAGCCGATGCGCGCTGTGGAGCGCGATGCCGCGCCGCTGCTGGCCCGCCACCGCAGCGCGGTTTATCTCAATCCGCCGCTGTTCGCTCGGATCGACGCGGTGTTTTCCGCAAGGCAATCCCTTGGCCTGAATGGCGAGCCGATGCGCCTGCTGGAGCGCATTCACAAAAACTTCGTGCGGGCCGGCGCCCGGCTGGACACGGATGGGCGCGCGCGCCTCGGCGAAATCACCGAGCGCCTCGCGACGCTGGGCACGCAATTCTCGCAAAACATATTGAAGGATGAGACCGCCTTCACGCTGAAGCTCCACGGAGACGCCGATCTCCAGGGATTGCCGGAGGAATTCCGCGCCGGCGCGGCGGCGCTGGCGGCCGAGAGGGGCATCGACGCCAGCCATGCCGTGTCCCTGTCGCGCGGCAGCGTTGAAACGTTTCTGGCCTATTCGGCCCGGCGCGATCTGCGCGAGACGCTGCTCAATGCTTTTTTGGCGCGCGGCGGGAACGGCGGCGACAGTGATAACAGCGCCATCATCGCGCAGACGGCCGCGCTGCGCGCTGAACGCGCGCGTCTGCTGGGCTATGCCACCTACGCTGACTACAAGCTCGACGACACGATGGCGCAAACGCCAAAAGCCGTGCGCGGACTGCTCGACCGCGTGTGGAGCGCGGGCAAAGCCCAGGCGGCGCGGGAGCAGGGCCGGTTGCAGGAGATGATCCGCGCGGAGGGCGGCAATTTCGCCCTCGCCGCGCATGACTGGCGGTATTATTCCGAAAAGCTCCTTCGCGCCGACTATTCCATCGACGAGGCGGAGCTGCGCTCTTATTTTCCGCTCGACGGCATGATTGAGGCGGCCTTCTTCGTCGCGGGAAAGCTCTTTGGCCTCGCTTTCGAAGAGCGGCGCGATATTCCCCTCTATCATCCCGATGTCCGCGCCTTCGAAGCGAAGGATGCGCAGGGCCGCCACGTCGCGCTGTTTCTCGGCGATTATTTCGCCCGCCCGTCCAAACATTCGGGCGCGTGGATGTCGGCTTTCCGCGCCCAGCGCAGGTTCGGCGGGCAAACGCGTCCGGTCATCGTCAACGTTCTGAACGCCGCGAAACCCGCTGCCGGCAATCCGGCCCTGCTGAGCCTTGGCGAGGCGCACACTTTGTTTCATGAATTCGGCCACGCGCTGCACGGGATGCTTTCCAACGTCACTTACGCGACGCTGTCGGGCACGGCGGTATCGACGGATTTCGTGGAACTGCCCTCGCAGCTGTTTGAGCACTGGCTGCTGCGCCCGGAGGTGCTGCGCCGCTTTGCGCGCCATGCCCGCACCGGCGAGGCGCTGCCCGAGGCCTTGCTGGAGCGCGTGCGGGCGGCGCGCCGGTTCAACCAGGGTTTCAACACGGTGGAATATTGCGCCTCCGCTTATGTCGATCTCGATCTGCATTCGGCGCCGCCGGCGGAGGCCGCCGACCCCATGGCCTTTGAGCGCGCCGTTCTCGCGCGCATCGGCAAGCCCAACGCCATTCCCATGCGCCACCGCGGCCCGCATTTCTCCCACGTATTTTCCGGAGAGGGATACGCCGCCGGCTATTACTCCTACCTCTGGTCCGAGGTTTTGGATGCCGATGCCTTTGCCGCCTTCGAGGAAACCGGCGACGCCTTCAATCCGGAGCTGGCCGCAAAGCTGCGCGAATTTATCTATTCCGCCGGCAATCTGCGGGACCCGAAGGAGGCTTACATAGCGTTCCGCGGAAGGCTGCCGAGCGCGGACGCGCTTTTGGCGAAACGCGGACTGAGCGAGGCGACAGCGTGACAGAAGCGCGGGCGGCCGGAGCCTTCGCTTTGAACAGCGCTATTTATCCGAACAAATCTCTTTCAGTGCCCGCCATTCGCCGAAATCCAGTATCGGCGCGCCGGTCACCGGCTTTTCCTCGCGTTTGAAACGCTCCAGCCTGTCGGCTGTGAGAGGGTGGCTCGCGAGGATGCTCATATTGTCTTTCTGATCGCCGGTGATGCGCTCCATCAATTCGCCGGCGGGCACGGGGGAGCGGCCGAGGCCTGTCATGGTCTCAATCGCGACGGCATCCGCTCTGCTCTCGGTGTCGCGGGAATAAGAGGAATTGATCAGGTGCTGTGTCGCGAAAATCACCGCGCCGGAGCCGGTGACATCGCCGAACAGCAGCCCGACGAGAAACGATGTGCCGCCGGCCTGAATCAGCCGCCGCATTCCGTCGCGGTGTTTCACATGGCCCAGCTCATGGGCGAGCACGCCGGCGATCTCGTCGGGGTTCTCGGCCTTGTCGAGCAGGCCCTTGAACAGATAGACGCGCCCGCCCGGCAGCGCCACCGCGTTGCGCACGGAGCTGCGAATGACCTGCGCCTCGACGGGCAGTCCTTCGAGTCCCGCGCCTCCTATGGCGTTCATCATTTTAGCGAAAGCTTTCAAGCCCTCCTCGCCCGAGCAGGCCTTGGTGTCAAAAATCGCTTTGATCTGGCCGTTGACCATATCGCCGACGCGCTTTTCCCACGCGACGGGAATCAGCGGCGCGAGCCTGTCGGCGATCAGCGGTATTCCGTAGATCGTAACCAGCAGGATCGATACGGCCGCGGCCAACGACCAGCCGATGATGCGCGTGTAAGCGCCGGCGCCGCCCCCGCGGACATCCAGCGAGGGGCACCGC
>JANYFM010000178.1 GCA_025362655.1 Hyphomicrobiales bacterium
CTGCACGTCGGGATCGCCGAATTTGGCAAAAGCGGTTTCATCGATCTGCACATAGGCGCAGCCGGCTTGCGCCAGCGCGGCAAGCTCGCTGCGGAAAGCCTCGACTGTATCCGCCCAGAAGGTGTCGGTGTCTTTGTAGGCGCTGGCGAGCGCCGCCGCGTCGCCGCCGCGAAAATGCAGCGCGCAGGGGCCTGGAATGGTGATTTTCGGGCAGAGGGCGGTCAGCGATTTCAGGAATTTGAAATCATCGACATGGATGGGCCCCGTCCATTGCAGGCGGCCGCGGATGCGCGCCTCCGGCTGCACGGCGCGCGTCGGGCGCCCTGCCTCGCCAACGGTTTCGACCGGCACATAATCAGGCTGGATGTCTCCGAGCCGGGAGAAAAAATAGCTGTGATAGGAGGCGCGGCGGAACTCGCCGTCCGTCGCCAGCTTCAATCCGGCGCGCTCCTGCAAAGCCACCGCGCCGCGGATCGCCTCATCCTCCGCCGCGCGCAATTGAGCATCGTCGATCTGCCGCAGCGCATGGCGGCGGCGCGTTTGCAGCAGGCCCGGGGGGCGCAGCAGCGAACCGATGGTTTCAGCGCGGAAAGGCGGCATGGTCGCTCCCGGAGTGCTCCGCGCATGGTCGCGCGGATCGCGGCGCGCCGTCAATGGCCTGAGAACTCGCGCCACACGCACACACCGCGCGCGGACGCGGTGATTTCGCGCCCGGTTTCCGCGCCCGCCGCATCCGTCAGCCCGGAAGCGCTGTCGAGAACGAGCCGCCATGCGAACCCGGCGCGCGGACCGGGCAACACGGCGCGCGCGGGCTCCCGGCCGCGGTTGCACACGATGAACACCCGGTCCGCCGCCACAAACAGCGCCAGACAGAGCACGTCATTATCCGCCCAGTCAGCGGTTCCGGGAACCGCGCCATCGGGGGTGCGCCATTCCACATCGGGGATATCGGCGCCATCAGCCGGCAGGCCTGTCAGAAACCGGTCCGCATGCAGCGGCGCGCATTCCCGGCGCAGCTTTGCAAGAGCGGCTGTAAATGCCTCCAATTCCGGTTCCGCGCCGGGCCAATCAAGCCAGGTTGTCCCGTTATCCTGCGCGTAAGCGTTGTTGTTGCCGCCTTGAGTCCGGCCGGTTTCATCGCCCGCCGTCAGCATCGGCGTGCCGCGCGCGAGAAACAGGCTGGCAAGCAGCGCCCTCACGTCTCTTGCGCGCGCGGCGCCGATGTCCGCTTCGGCTGTATCGCCTTCCGCGCCGTTGTTCCAGGAATGATTGTCATTCGCGCCGTCGCGGTTTTCCTCGCCATTGGCGAGATTGTGTTTGCGCTCATGGGAAACCAGATCGCGCAATGTGAAGCCGTCATGCGCGGCAACGAAATTGACGCTTGCCGAGGGCGACGCGCGCGTGCCGGCGAAGATATCCGCCGAGCCCGCAAGCGCCGCCGCAAAACCGCCGATGGCGCCGGCGTCGCCGCGCCAGAATTTGCGCAGGGAATCCCGGCTGCGGTCGTTCCACTCAAGCCAATCCGGGGGAAATGCGCCGAGCCGGTAGCCGCCGGGGCCGACATCCCAGGGCTCGGCGATCATTACGCAGCGGCTCAGCAGCGGGTCCGCCGCGATGGCCGCGAACAAGGGATGCGGCTGCGGAAACCCGCCCGGGCCGCGCGCCAGCGTCGCCGCGAGATCGAAGCGGAAGCCGTCAACCCCGCCGCGTTCGGCAAACAGCCGCAGCGCTCCCGTGATCAGCCTGACGGCCGGTTCGCGCTCGCTCGCCAGCGTGTTGCCGCAGCCGGTGTCATTGATGAGCAGGCCGGGATCGTGCTCCGCGCGGCGGTAATAAGCGGCATTGTCGAGGCCGCGCAGACTGAGCGTCGGACCATCGGCGGCGCCCTCCGCCGTATGGTTGAAGACGACATCGAGAATGGTTGATATTCCAGCGCCGCGCAGCGCCGCCGCCGCCGCGCGCAATTCGGCCATGCCGCCCGGCGCAAGGCGCGGATCGGGCGCCATGAACACCGCGGAGTTATAGCCCCACGCATTTTCGAGCCCCGCCAGCGCCAGATGGCGCTCGCTCATAAAAGCGGCGACCGGCATCAGTTCGACATGGCTTACGCCGAGCCTGACAAGCCGCTCGATGGCGCGCGGAGCGGCGAGCGCCGCAAGGGTGCCGCGCAGATGCGCGGGCGTATGGGGATCGCGCATGCTGTAGGCGCGCGCCGCGATCTCATAGATGAGGCGCGGCCTTCCCGCGGGCGCGTCCCGCGCAGCCGCTGTCCATGGCGCCTCGATGATGGCCCGCGGCATGAACGGCGCGGTGTCGATGCCGGCGGCGCGGGGCGCGGCAAGCTCCGGACTCCAGACAAAGGGCCGGTCGATTCGCGCCGCCCACGGATCGGCAAGCAATTTGGCGGGATCGAAACAATGGCCGTTGGCGGGATCATCCGGTCCCTCGAAGCGCAGGCCGTAGATCGTTCCCGGCCCGGCGCCGGGCACAAAGCCGTGATGAACATCGCTGTCGCGCCCGCCAAGGCGCCAGCGCGCGCTCTCGCGTCCGCTTTGCGCATCAAATAAGCAGACGAAACCGCGGTCCCCGTTGCGCGACCAAACAGCGAATTCGGCTCCGCCATCGCGCAGCCGCGCGCCCAGATGATCGGGCGCGCGCCGCTGCGCGGGATGCGCGATAGCTTCCATGGCCCGGGCCCGCCGCGGTCAGCCCCGGCGCGAGCCGGAATACGGCACACGCCAGATTTCGTCGGCATATTCGCGGATGGTTCGGTCGGACGAGAACCAGCCCATGTTGGCGGTGTTCAGCATTGCCATGCGGGTCCAGCGCGCGGGGTCGCTCCACAGCCCGTCAACCCGGCGCTGGGCGGCGGCATAGGAGGCAAAATCCCCCGCCGCCATGAAATAATCACCGGCGCGCATGCCGTCCGCAAGGCCCGAGAAACGCGCCCGCTCGTCCGGCGAGAAGGCGCCGCCGCGGATTTTTTCCAGCGCGTCGCGCAGGGCCGGTGTTTCGTCGATGACATCGCCGGGATGGCGGTTGGCCGCCCGCGCCGCTTCAACCTCGGCGGCGGTCATCCCGAAGATGACGATGTTTTCGTCGCCCACCTGCTCGCGGATTTCGACATTCGCGCCGTCGAGGGTGCCGATGGTCAGCGCGCCGTTGAGGGCGAATTTCATATTGCCCGTGCCCGAGGCCTCCATGCCGGCGGTGGAAATCTGCTCGGAGAGATCGGCCGCGGGCACGATGATCTCGGCCAGACTGACGTTGAAGTTCGGCATGAACACGATTTTGAGCTTATCGCCGACAGCCGGATCGGCGTTGACGATGGCGGCGACGTCGTTGATCAGCTTGATGATCATCTTGGCCTGATGGTAGCTCGCCGCCGCTTTGCCGGCGAAAATTTTGACACGCGGCGCCCAGCCAAGGCCGGGGCGGGCGCGAATCGCCTCGTAATGCGCCACGGTCTCAAGAATGTTGAGAAGCTGGCGTTTGTATTCGTGCACGCGCTTGACGTGAACATCGAACATGGCGGCGGGATCGACTTTGATCCCAAGTGTCGCCGCTATATGGGCGGCCAGCTTTTCCTTGTTGGCGCGTTTGACGGCGGCGAAGCGTCCGCGCATGGCGGAATCGTCCGCATGCGGCGCGAAACGTGAAATGAGCCCGATGTCGTCGAGCATGCCGGGACCGACCGCCTCGACCAGCAATTGCGTCAGCCCGGGGTTGGCGTGCATCAGCCAGCGGCGCGGCGTGATGCCGTTGGTCTTGTTGACGATATGGCCGGGAAGCACGGAATCAAGATCACGGAACACCGTGACTTTCATCAGCTCCGTGTGCAGCGCCGAGACGCCGTTGACCTTGTGCGAGCCGACGAAGGCCAGATTTCCCATGCGCACGCGGCGGCCGTTGTGCTCATCAATCAGCGACAGCGAGGCGATGCGCCCGGCATCCTCCACCCCGGCGGCGCGGGCTTTCCCGAGGAACCAGTCGTTGATGGCGAAAATGATCTGCATGTGGCGCGGCAGCAGGCGCTCCATCAGCCCCACGGGCCAGCTTTCCAGCGCTTCGGGCAGCAGGGTGTGGTTGGTGTAGGACGCGGCGCCGCGGGTGATCGTCCACGCCTCGTCCCAGGGCAGGCCGTGGACATCGACGAGCAGGCGCATCAGCTCGGCGATGGCGATGGCGGGATGGGTGTCGTTGAGCTGAATCGCCGCCTTGTCGGCGAGCGAGCGTATCTCGCCGAAGCGCTGCATGTGGCGGCGAATGAGGTCCTGAAGCGACGCCGAAGTGAAGAAATATTCCTGGCGCAGGCGCAGCTCATGGCCAGAGGGCGAGGAATCCGAAGGATAAAGCACGCGCGAAATGCTTTCGGCGCGCGACTGCTCGACAATCGCGCCGATGTGATCGCCGCTGTTGAACGTATCAAGGCGCAGCGGATCGACCGCCTTGGCGCTCCATAGGCGCAGGGTGTTAATGACTTCGCCGCGCCAGCCGACAACCGGCGTGTCATGGGCGACGGCCAGCACTTTTTCAGCCGGCTTCCACGTGTGGCGGCGCGAGCCCGCCGGGCCCTCCTCGCCGCCAACCGAGCCGCCAAAGCCGATCTCGTGGACGATTTCCCGGCGCATAAACTCCCATGGATTGCGGAACGACAGCCAGTCCTCCGGCGTCTCGACCTGGCGGCCGTCAACGATGCTCTGCTTGAACAGGCCGTGATCGTAACGGATGCCGTAACCGAGCCCGGAGACGCCGAGCGTCGCCATGCTCTCCATAAAACAGGCGGCGAGACGGCCGAGGCCGCCGTTGCCGAGCGCCGCGTCCGGCTCCAGCTCGGCGATGGCGTCGAGATCAACGCCGAAGGACGCCAGCGCCTCCGTCATTTGCGGGCGCAGGCCCAGATTTCCCAGAGCGTCCTCGAAAAGACGGCCGATGAGGAATTCCAGCGAGAGGTAATAGACGCGCTTGCGCCCGCTGCGCTTGGCCTCTTTGATGGAGGACATCCAGCGGTCGATGATGCGGTCGCGCAGCACGAGGATGGAGGCGGTCAGCCAGTCATGATGGAGGGCGCTGGCCGGGTCTTTGCCGACGGAGTAGATCAGTTTGGCCTCGATCTCGGCGCGCAGGGCCCTTGGGCTGTTGTCTCTGGCCGGGACCGGTTCGGCCGGGGCCGCCGTCGGCGGCGTCATGGGCTCGTCGTCATTGTCCATTTGAAATCGGGCGGCACGTATCGGCATCAACGCAACTCCAGGCACTGAAAGCGCAATTATGCGTCGGGGTGGTGAAGAATTTCAAAATTTTTACCATGCGCGGACGATTTTCGCCAAGGGGCGCCGCGGACAGCGGGGTATCAGGGGGATGTGGCGGGGAATCCCTGCAATGCCGCCAAAACGTGATGATTCTTTAACCATGCCGTAGCGTTTACAGGTTAGATGATTCGGGAGATAACAATTCACTCTCGGATTTCGAAGGCCGCTCCCGCAGATGACCCCTCAAGCGACAGGTTTGGCGACCGGCGGCCCAGCCGCAGGCCGCGCGCCGCTCGCGCCGGGCTTAAGCAAAGTGCTGTTCGTCACCTCGGAAATCGCTGACTTCGTGCAGACCGGAGGGCTCGGCGAGGTCTCGGCGGCGCTGCCCAGAGCCTTGCGCCCGCTGTGCGACGTGCGCGTGCTGATCCCCGGCTACCGGCAGGTGCTCGAAAAAATCGGCCCCATCGGCGTCGTCGCTCGGCTGCCCGGCGCGGGCTCCATTCCCGCGTGCTCCTTGGGCCGGGTGCAAACACCGGATGGGCTGACCATCTACGTGCTGCTGTCACCGGAGCTCTATGACCGGCCAGGAGGGCCTTATCTTGATCCCGCCGGCGCCGACTGGATCGACAATGACATCCGTTTCGCCAGATTGAGTCTGGCGGCGGCGGATATCGCTCTGGGGCGCGGCGATCCCAATTGGCGGCCGGACAATCTGCATCTCAACGACTGGCCCAGCGCCTTGGCCAGCGGCTATGTGCAATGGCGCGGCGGCAACACGCCGTGCCTGCTGACCATTCACAATCTGGCCTATCAGGGCGTGTTCCCCTGCGGGCGCCTATCCGCGCTGGCGATACCCGATGACGCCTACCGCATCGACGGCGTGGAATTCTACGGCAAACTGTCGTTCCTCAAGGCCGGCATCTATTATTCCTCGCATCTGACCACCGTCAGCTCCACTTACGCTCATGAGATCACCGCGCCGGAATTCGGCTGCGGCTTGCACGGGCTGCTGGCTGAACGGGAGCGCCAAGGCCGGCTCACGGGCATTCTCAACGGCATCGATGAATCCTGGGACCCGCGCCATGATGGCGAGCCCGAGGGGTTCGACCCGGAATTATGGAAGGGCCGCCACGCCGAACAAGTGCGCGGCGCGTTCGGCCTTGGCGCCTCCGGCGGCCCGCTGTTCGCGATTATCTCGCGCCTCGTTCACCAGAAGGGTGTCGATCTTGCCATCGAGGCCGCCGAGAGCATTGTCGAAAGCGGCGGACAGCTCGTCGTCACCGGACAGGGCGAGGCGCATTTCGAAAACCGGATGCTCGATTTGGCGAAGCGCCACCAGGGCTCCATCGGCGTGCGCATCGGCTTCAACGGGGCGGAGGCGCGCTCCATGTTCGCGGGCAGCGATTTCCTGCTGATGCCCTCGCGCTTCGAGCCCTGCGGCCTCAGCCAGATGTATGCGCAGAAATTCGGCTCGCTTCCGATCGCGACGCGCACCGGCGGCCTCGCGGACACGATCGAGGACGGGCGCACCGGGTTCCTGTTCGGCAAGCCCACCGCCGGCGGCCTGAAAAGCGCGGTGCGACGCGCGCTCGACACGTTTGGCTCGGACCGGCGGCTGCACGAGATGCGCCGCGCCGCCATGGC
>JANYFM010000225.1 GCA_025362655.1 Hyphomicrobiales bacterium
CCGAGAGCAAGGCGCGCGCGGCGTTGAACATGGCGAAATAGGCGCGCGTGCACGCGCTTTCATAGAGTTCTTTTTCCAGCAGCACCCGGGCTGACCGGGCGGCTTCCAACGCCTCATCCAATTGCGCGCTCATAGCACCACTCCGACGGCGCGCCCGTCGCGTTTCATGGCGCGCACAAGAGACGGATTGCGGTGAAGCGCCAGATCGTTCCAAGCTTCCCATGCGACTGGCTTGGCCTCGATGTAGACGCCGTCGCGCACCAGAAAGTCGAAGGAAAGATCGGACAGCGCCTTCACCTCTTTCCAAATTTCGTCGACCTGATCGAGCACCACCGCGACATCCGCGTCGCTCTCCGGCCCGGCTTCGCCGCGCGCTCTGCTGCCGAACAGCCAGGCGCCTTTCAGCCGCTCGCCGTAATGGACGCGCAGCAGCACGGCGAATTCGGCGAGATCCGATTCCACCAGGCTGTCGGGCGGCGGTTCATACGAGGGGGGCTGTTTCACCGCTTCACCTCCCAGACAGTTTTCAATTCGCCGGTGACGGGGTCTTTCGAATCTTGAATTTGGATTCCCAGGGCGACGAGTTCGTCGCGAATGCGGTCGGATTCAGTGAAGTTTTTCGCGGCGCGGGCGGCGAGGCGGGCGGTGATCAGAGAACCGATTTTGTTCGTGTCCAGGTTCAACCGCCCGCGTTTCATTTCCTCCCATTCGTTTGGGGTATGTTGCAACAATCCAATGAGGCGCGCGGATGCCAGCCCGCTCGCGGGGAGACTTTGGTGCATGTCCCGGTCGCCAAAAACCGCATATAATTGCGCGATAGCCTCCGCTAGATTCAAGTCGTCGCGGAGAGCCCCCATGAATTCCTCGTCGAGATCATCGTCGGGCAAAGCGTTTATATCGATATTGGACTGCCGAAGCTTGAGATACCACTTATCCAGCGTCCGCTCCGCCTCCTCCAGCGCCTTCACGGTCCAGTCAATCGGCTGCCGGTAATGCGTTTTCAGCATGGCGAGGCGCAACACTTCTCCAGGCCATTTGCGGCCCCCAAACTTCTCCGTCTCCAGCAGATCGCTGATCGTCACGAAATTTCCGAGGCTCTTGGACATTTTCTCGCCCTCGACCCTCAGAAAACCATTGTGCATCCATATATTCGCCATCGCGCCGGTGCCAAAAGCGCAGCGCGATTGGGCAATCTCGTTTTCGTGGTGCGGGAAAATCAGATCGAGCCCGCCGCCGTGAATATCGAAGGTCTCGCCGAGATAGCGGTGGCTCATGGCGGAACATTCGATGTGCCAGCCGGGGCGGCCCCTGCCCCACGGGCTTTCCCAGCCGGGCTCGTTTTCAGCAGAGAGTTTCCACAGCACGAAATCGGCGGGATTGCGCTTGTGCGCCTCCACCGCGACGCGGGCGCCCGCCTGCTGTTCGTCGAGCCTGCGGCCTGACAGCCGCCCGTAGTCCGGCATCGAACCGACGGAGAACAGCACTTCCCCGGCCGCGGCATAAGCATGGCCGCCAGCGATCAGCTTGCCGATGATAGCGATCATTTCAGCGATATTGTCCGTCGCGCGCGGTTCGCGCGTCGGCTCAAGGCAGCCGAGCGCTTTGGCGTCGGCCTGAAAGCGGGCGGCGGTGGTCTCCGTCACAGCGCGGATGGCATCGTTCAGCGGCAGTCCGGGAAAATCCTGCGCGGCGCGGGCGTTGATCTTGTCATCGACATCCGTGATATTGCGGACGTAGGTGACATGTTCCGCGCCGAAAATATGCCGCAGCAACCGGAACAGCACATCGAACACAATCACCGGGCGCGCGTTGCCGATATGGGCAAAATCATAAACCGTCGGGCCGCAGACGTACATGCGCACGTTCGCCGGATCGAGCGGGAGAAAGTCCTGCTTCGAGCAGGTCAGTGTGTTGTAGAGTTTCAGGGGCGGCGTCGAAGTCATGGGGTCCCTTAAGCCGGGCTGGCTGGGGGCGCGCACCTGTTATTCAGGACGAGACGGCTCCGGCCAGCGCTGGGCTAGCAGATAATGGTAACGATCCGGGAAATGGGGATCTGGCGCGTCATCCGCAATCCATGCGCGAGGGCGCGGACGCCGTCAAGCCGCGCGGCGCGCCCGGCAGGCCGGGATCAAGCGGCGCGCACGGCATTTTTCCGCCGAATCCCTGCAAAAATTGCCAATGTCTTAAGCATTTTTTCACGCGGCTCGGCGAAAGTGGCAATCGTCCGTCCTTGAACGTGTTGAGTCCGACATGACGTTTGCCGAAGCCGCCGAAAATTCCGTCCGCCGCATCCTTATTCCCCTCGCCGGCGGTCTGCTTGCCTTGGCTGTGCTTTCGCGCGGCCCGGCCCAAGCGGAGCCGCGCACCTATATCCTCGATCCGCACGAGGGTTACGGGGTGGTGGGATGCCTCGTCGACGGGGTCGCCTGCGGCAAGGTGCTGGCCAACGCGTTTTGCGAGTCCCAGGGCCGCGGCGCCGCCATCGCTTTCGGGCTGGCGTCGGACATTACGGCATCCGTCGGCGGCAAGCCGGCCGCCAAAGCCGCGCCTGGCGCGGTCATCATCACTTGCGCTGAATAATACTTGCGCTGAATAATCACGGGCCGATATATTTGCGGGCTTGATCCAGCACGTCCTTGGGCGTTGCGGCGGCGCCCGCGACAATGGCCTGCACCGCCTCCCCCGGCAAAGCGTCGAGACCCAGACCGCGTGATTGCGCTTCAGCCATCCAGGCGGGATCGCCCATCGCCTCCATGAAGGCTTTGCGGAGCGCGGCGGCGCGGGCGGCGGGTATGCCGGGCTCGGCGACGATGGCGCGGCCGATGTCGGGGCCGCTGCCCAGCAGGGCCAGCAGGCGCGTGGAGCGCTCGTCGAAGGCAAAATCCAGCAGGCCGGGAACGTCAGGCAATTCGCGATGACGGCGCGCGCCCTGGGTGAAAAGAATGCTCACCAGCTTATCATCAAGCCAGTTGCGTTTTTCCAGCTGCAAAGCCTCCCAGCTCATGCCGCCGATGGCATCGACCTCGCCGCGCTCCATCGCGAGCGCCATGGGGGGCGAGCCCTGATAGCCAAGAATGATTTTGAATTTCGTGCCGATGAGATCGTTCAGCGCGGTTGGAATGAAGGATGAGGAATTGGAGGGGACGGAGCCGGCGATGACGGTTTCATTCCGCTTGGCATCCCCGACGGATTGCGCTTTCGCCTTGTGCCAGGCCAGCGCCACCGTGGCGGTGGCATTCATGCGCCCGATCCAAACGAGTTTTTCGGGATCAAACCCGCCGGGGCCGCCGAGCGCTTTGCCAAGCGTCAGCGTATCGAGAAACAGCCCAAGCGACGCGCCGTCCTGCGCGGTGACGCTGGAAATATAGGCCGCCGCGCGCACCCCGCTGCCGCCCTCCATGTTCTTCACGATGATTTGCGGATTGCCGGGAATGCGCCTGCTGAAATGCGGCGCGAAAAGCCGCGCATAAATATCGTACCCGCCGCCCGGCGGAAATGCGACGTAGAGGCTGATCTGACGGCCTTTGTAGAAATCCTCCACGGGGTCGGCGAGCGCGGCAAGCGCTGGGGCAAGAAACGCGAGGACAAGAAATGCAAGCAGCGCGCGCAGGGCGCCGCTCACAGCTTCAACAGCATTTTCGCGGTGCCGCCGAGCACCCGCGCTTTTTGCTCCGCCGGCAGGCCCAGCTCGTCGATCACCTGAATCGCCCTGCCCTTTAACGACAGCAGCATCGGACAATCTGAACCGAAAACCAGGCGGTCCGCGCCGATGGTATCCGCCGCGCAGCGGATCGCGGGGGCGTGATAGCTCGTCGTGTCCATATACATCAACTTCAGGTAATCGCCGGGCTTGCGCTTGATCAGCATCGGCTCATAGGGACCGAGGAAATAGCCCTCATCGCCGATCTCATAGGCGTAATCCATGCGGCCGATGATTTCGCAAATGCCGCCGCCGAGATGGCTGGCGACGATTTTCAGTTTGGGAAAGCGCTCGTAGATTCCGCGCACAATCAATCTCGACAAAGCGAGGCAATTGTCGAAGGGGCGGCCCACGGACGAGGCGAGCCGGTAATCGCCCATGCGCTCCTCGCCAAAGCCGACGGAGGGCGGATGGATGAAGACGGGAATGTCGAGCGATTCCGCCAGCGCGAAAAACGGCAAAGCGTCGTCATCGTCGGGATAGGCGCCGCGGTGGCTGGAGGAAATCAGCACGCCGCGCATATCCAGCTGTTTCACCGCGCGTTCCAGCTCACGCAGATGCTTGTCGCCGCCGCCGGGTATCGAGGTCGCCAGCGCGGCAACGCGGTCTTTGTGTTTGTCGCGGAGCCCCGCGAGATAGTCATTGCTGTCGCGAAGCTCCGCCACCGCCTCCTCGCGCGAAAAGGCTTTCAGGTAATGCCCGGCGCTGGAGATGACGCTGACATCGAGGCAATGCTCCTCGTGAACACGCAGCACATTCTCAATCGTCGCGGGGCATTTGCCCTGCCAGATCGGCCGCGCCTGCTCGCGCGGCGGATGAACGTGGGTGTGGAAATCGATGATCATGCGGGGCTCCCGTTGGGGGTGAGTATGCAACAGCGGGCGGGGGTGTCGAGGGGCGACGGGGCGGTTGGGGCAAGGCTGGCGGCGGGCGGGCGGCGGATATTTCGCAACATGGAAACTTACTCTTGGATTCAACAGATTGGGAGTTAAATTGCCTGGAAAAATTGTTTATGAGAGGCATTCGCGCAATTTCATCCATTTTTTT
>JANYFM010000227.1 GCA_025362655.1 Hyphomicrobiales bacterium
CAAGGGCATGTGGTCCGTCGTGCTGATTTCGACGCCGCCGGCCAAATCCCTCGCCGATGCCATGCCCCTGCGCGAAGACTATGTTTCGGTGTTCCTGCCCTGCTCGCCCAATCCGACGACAGGCTTCTGGTTCTATCTGCCGCAGAAAGATGTGATCGAAGTCCCGGTTTCCCCGGATGAGGCATTCAAGCTCGTCATGTCCGCCGGCGTGATCCAGCCGGCGGCGCAGGCGAAGCTGGCGGAATTGGCGGCGGCGGAGGTGAAACCGGAACCCTAGACCGGCCCCTCGCCGCAGTTCAGCGCCAGCGGCTCAAACCCCAGCGAGCGGATGAACCGCATTAAATCCGCCGAGCGCAGCGTCGTCGAAGCGCCATTGTGAAGCGGGTGAAAATTGACCAGTTCCGCCGCCAGCAAATCCGTGTCGGCGATCACCGTCAGCGCTCTCTCCCCGTCGTTCATCAGCCCGAATGGCGTCACCGAGCCCGGCGTCAGCCCCATCACCTCCATCATCAGCTCCGGCTTGCCGAAGGAGAGGCGCGCGCAGCGCAGGCGCTTCTCCAGCAGGCCGAGCATGGCGCGTTTGTCGCCGGGCATAAGCACCAGCCAGAGCTTGCCGTCCCGGCCCTTCAAAAAAAGGTTCTTGCAATGCAGGCCGGGAATGCGGCCGTGCCACGCGCGCCCGTCCTCAACGGTGAAAAGCGGCGGATGTTCAACGGTGGAATGCGCGATCCCGAGACCGTCGAGATATGCGAAGAGTTTTTCGGGACTGGCCGCCATGGCCGTATTTTCTGACCCGCGCCGCCGCGCCCGTCAATTCCTTCGCCGCCGAAAATAGCTTAAACCGTTGGCCATGCGTCCCGAAATTCTCCACCCCCTGTTTGCGCCGCTGTCCGCGATGCCCGGCGTCGGGCCCAAAACCGGCAGGCTGTTCGACCGCCTCCTCGACCGGGGCGGGGGCGCGCGCGTGCTCGATATGTTGTTTCATCTGCCGCAGGGCACGATTGACCGGCGCGACCGGCCGAAAATCCGCGACGCCGCGCGCGATGTCATGGTGACGATTGAAGTCACCGTGGTCGAGCACCGCAGGCCCTCCGCGCGATATTCGTCGGCGCCCTACAAAGTGCTGGTCGAGGATGAAACCGGCGACGTCCAATTGTTTTTCTTCCACAACAACCATCAGTGGATCGAAAAGCTGCTGCCGACAGGCGAAAAGCGCTGGATTTCCGGCCGGCTGGAATTCTACAACGGCTTTCTTCAGATGAAGCACCCGGATGTGTTTGACGAGGCCGCGCTGAAACGCCTGCCGCCCGTCGAGCCGGTCTATGGGCTGACCGAGGGGCTCTATCTCCGCAATGTGCAAAAGGCCGCGGAGGCTGCGCTGGCGCGCGTGCCTGAAATGCCGGAATGGCACGATCTCCAAGCCCTGCAATTGCGCAATCTCCCCGCGTTTGCCGATGCGCTGAACGCGCTGCATCATCCCGCGACGCCTCAGGCGGTTGATCCCGGCTCCAATGCCCGCGCGCGTCTCGCGCTGGATGAACTGCTGGCAAGCCAGCTGGCGCTGATCATGATGCGCGCGCGGTTTCGCGAACAGAAAGGGCGCGCCAGCGCGGCGCCGGGTTTGCTCGCGCAAAAGATTGAAGACGCGCTGCCGTTCGCGCTCACCGGCTCCCAGCGCCAGGCGCTCGCGGAAATCCGCGCTGACATCGGCTCCGATAAACGCATGCTGCGCCTGCTGCAGGGCGACGTCGGCTCCGGCAAAACGCTGGTCGCGCTGCTCTCGATGGCGGATGCGGTCGAGGCCGGCCGCCAGGCGGCGATCATGGCGCCGACGGAAATCCTCGCCCGTCAGCATTTTGACCGGATGGCGCCGCTGTGCGCCGCCGCCGGCATCCGTTTGGCGCTCGTCACCGGGCGCGACACGGCGGCGCAGCGGCGCAAAACCGTGGCGGCGCTGGCGGCGGGGGAGATAGACATTCTCACCGGCACCCACGCGGCTTTTCAGGAAGAGATCGTGTTCCGCGATCTCGCTTATGCCGTCGTCGATGAGCAGCACCGCTTCGGCGTGCATCAGCGTCTCGCGCTCGGCGAAAAGGGCGCGGCGGTCGACGTGCTCGTCATGACCGCGACGCCGATACCGCGCACGCTGGTGCTGACCTATTTTGGCGATATGGATGTATCCACGCTGCGTGAAAAGCCCGCCGGACGCCATCCTATCGACACGCGCGCCATGCCGCTGGAGCGCCTCGGCGAGGTCGTCAGCGGCCTCGCGCGCGCGGTGGCGAAGGGCGCGCAGGTCTATTGGGTCTGCCCGCTGGTCTCGGAAAATGAGGAGATCGACGCCGCCGCCGCGCGGGACCGCCATGAAAATCTCAAAATGTTCTTCGGGGACCGCGCCGGCCTCGTCCACGGCAAAATGAAAGGCCGCGACAAAGACGCGGCGATGGAGGCTTTTTCGAGCGGCGCGACGGCGGTGCTGGTGGCGACCACCGTGATCGAAGTGGGCGTTGACGTGCCCAACGCGACAATCATGGTGATCGAGCACGCCGAGCGCTTTGGCCTCGCGCAATTGCACCAGTTGAGGGGCCGCGTCGGCCGCGGCGCGGGCAAATCGACGTGCCTGCTGCTTTACAAAGAGCCGCTGGGCGGGGTCGCGGGGTCGCGTCTGGCGGTAATGCGCGAAACCGAGGACGGCTTCCGCATCGCCGAAGAGGATTTAAAGCTGCGCGGCGAGGGCGAGATTATGGGCACGCGCCAGTCGGGCGCGCCAGGTTTCAGGCTGGCCGATTTGGCGGTTCACGCGGCTTTGCTGCCGATCGCCCGTGAGGCGGCGGTGAACGCGCTGCGGGACAATCCCGGGCTTGAAGGGCCGCGCGGCGAAGCGCTGCGGATGCTGCTCTATTTGTTCGAGCGCGAGGAGGCTGTGCGACTGCTGCGGGCGGGGTGAGCCGGCATTCGGAATAACGGCATCCGCTGCATAGTCTGGACCGCCAAAGAATGGGTTGCGAAATGATGAAAAAGGATTTTTCGACATAATGGCCATCGTCAACCCCGCCCCGGCCGCTTCGAGCGCGGCGGTAACGCCCATCTATATCGCCCGCGCGCTGCGCGATTTCGGCGATGGTTTTGTGGCGGTGCTGCTGCCGGTTTATCTCGCCGCGCTGGGACTGGGCGCCTTCGAGGTCGGCGCCGCCTCGACGCTCGCCCTCCTTGGCTCGGCGCTGATGACGCTTGGCATTGGATTTTTTGGCGGGCGTTTTGATCAGCGCAACTGGCTCATCGCCGCCTCCGGGCTGATGATTGCGACGGGGCTGGCGTTCGCGGCGTCCGACACTTATGCGGCTGTTTTGTTCGTTGCCTTTGCAGGGACGATGAATCCCTCGTCCGGCAGCGTCAGCATTTTTGCGCCTCTGGAGCAGGCGCTGCTGGCGCGTTCCGTCAAGGACAGCGGGCGCACCAAAATGTTTGCCCGCTACAGTCTGGTCGGCGGTTTTGCCGCGGCGGCGGGGGCGCTCGCCTCCGGCAGTCCCGATGCGCTGGGCGCGCTCGGCGTCTCGCGGCTTGACGGCCTGAAAATCATGTTTCTCGCCTATGCCGCGCTCGGGCTGGCCGGCGCGTTTATGTATGCGCGCGTCCCCGCCGCGCCCCCCGCGGCGGACAGGGCCGCGGCGGCGCTGGGGCCTTCGCGGAAGATAGTTTACAGGCTCGCGGCGCTGTTCAGCGTGGACTCGTTTGCCGGCGGTCTTGCCGTGCAATCGCTGATCGCTCTCTGGCTTTTCCATAAATTTGGCCTGACGCTGACGCAAGCGGGCCTTTTCTTTTTCTGGACGGGCGCTCTGTCCGCCTTTTCGTTTCCAGTGGCCGCCTGGCTTTCCACACGCATCGGTCTCGTCAACACCATGGTGTTCACGCATATACCCTCAAGCCTGTGCCTGATCGGCGCGGCGCTCGTCCCCAATCTCGAAACCGCGCTGGGGCTGCTGCTGACGCGCGCCGCGCTGTCACAGATGGATGTGCCGACGCGCACGTCCTATGTGATGGCGGTCGTCACTCCGCCCGAGCGGACAGCGGCGGCGAGCGTTACCTCGGTGCCGCGCGCGCTGGCCGCGGCCGCCGCGCCGGTTATGGCCGGGGCCTTGTTTGCGGGCGGGCACGACGCCCTGCCGCTGGTGATCTGCGGTGTTTTGAAAATTCTCTACGACCTCGCGCTGTTGTGGATGTTCCGCCATGTGAAGCCGCCCGAAGAGGCGGGCCGCTGATCAAGATCACGTGAGCGGGGCGGGCCGCCCGCTCAGGCCCCCCTAAATCCCGAACACCTCTTTCAGCGTCTCCGCGGTCGTCGCAATGGATTTTGAGTTGGCGCGCTCCTCGTCCTTGCCTTTGGGCGAGGAGAAGCCGTGGCCGGTGCCGCTGTAGACCTCGAGCTGGAACGCCACATTCGCGCCGCGCAATTCCTGCACGACTTTATCGACCTCCGACAAAGGGTAGACCTCATCGTTTGCGCCGTGCAGAATGAGAAAGCGCCCCTTGGCGTTTTTGGCCCAGCCCGCCGCGTGATCCCGGAACGAGCCGTGGATCGACACATTGGCGGCGAGCGGCGCGCCTGTCGCGGCAAATTCGACGCCGACAGCGCCGCCGAAACAATAGCCGATCAGCGCGACCCGCGAGGCATCCACCATGGGATTGGCGAGCAGTGCGTCAAAGCCGGCCCGCGTGCGCGCCTGCATCAGCGCGCGGTCCTTGGTGTAGATTGTCGTCTGTGCCTGCATTTCCTCGACAGTTTTGGGGAGCACGCCCTGGCCGTAGCCGAATATGTCGGCGGCGAAGGAAACGTAGCCCAGCTTCGCCCAGTTCTCGGCCATTTGCAGGGTTTTCGGCGTCATGCCCTCGCGCGCGTGAATTACCAGCACGGCGGGCCGCTTGCCCTGAATCTTATCGTCATAAACCATATACGCCTTGAGTTTGGCGGCGCCGTGGGAATATTCAACCCATTGCGTTTTGATCTCAGCGCGCGCCGGCAAGCCGGCGAGGGTGAGGAAGGCCACGCTGGCCATCAGTGTGCTGAGCTTGTGCATGAGCGCCTCCCGGATTGGTTTCCCGCGGCCAGAATGGCACTGCCGCGCGGGCCTGTCCAGACGGATTGAAACCGTCTTGCCCTCCGCCGCGAAAAAGCGCAATCTCCCCGAGGTCATTCTGGAACATTCCGGTCGGCCAGGGAGATTCACATGCGCAAATCACAATTGCTTTCGGGCGTGAGCATCGCGTTGCTGGCGGGCATGGCCTATGGCGCGCCCGCTTGGGCCCAGCAGGCGGCCTCGCTAAGCGGCACCGTCACCTCTTCGCAGGAGGGCGCCATGGAGGGCGTCATTGTCACCGCGAAGAAAGAGGGCTCCAACATCAACATATCCGTCATTTCCGATGACAAGGGGCGTTACGCGTTCCCGGCTTCAAAAGTCGGGCCGGGCAAATACACGATCTCCATCCGCGCCGCCGGCTATGAGCTGGATGGCGCCAAATCCCTTGAAGTCGCGGCGGCCACCGCCAATGACATAAAGCTGAAGGCGACGCGCAATCTCTCCAAACAGCTCACCAACGCCGAGTGGATGATGAGCATTCCCGGCACCGAGGATGAGAAGCTTCAACTCATCAACTGCGTGGGATGCCACACCCACGAGCGCATCATGAAATCGACGTACGACGCGGATGAGTTTGTCGTCATTCAGGAGCGCATGGCGAGCTATGCGCAGGTCAGCCAGCCTGTGAAGCCGCAGCGCCGCATGGAGCAGTCGCGCGCCGCCGATCCGGAGCAGCGCTTCCGCAAAATGGCGGAATATCTCGCCACCATCAATCTCAGCCAGGGCGACAAGTGGACCTACGACTTGAAAACCATGCCGCGCGTCAAGGGCCGCGGCACCCGTGTCGTCATCACCGAATATGATCTCGGGCGCCCCACCATTGAGCCGCACGATGTCATCGTCCACGAGGGCACGGTGTATTACACGAATTTCGGCGAGCAATTTCTGGGCAAGCTCGATCCCGCCACGGGCAAGCACACCGAAATCAAAATGAAGGAATTCAAGCCGGGATTCCCAACCGGCAATCTGGATCTCGATGTCGATAAAGAGGGCAACCTCTGGATGGGCATGATGTATCAGGCCTCCATCGCGAAGTTTAATCCCAAGACCGAGGAGTTCACTTACTTCCCCGTCTCCGCCGAGCGCAACAAAGACGACACGCAGCTCAACATGGTGACGCTGGGACAGCATCTCGACGGCAAAATCTGGGTCAACGACGCCGGAGCGCAGACCATCCTGCGCCTCGATGTGAAGACCGGGAAATACGAGGACCTCGATCCCATTCAGAAACTGCCCGGCGGCAACAAGGCGCATTCGTTCTACGACATTGTGCCGGACTCAAAGAACAATCTCTATCTCACGGACTTTGTCTCGAATTACATCATGCGCGTCGATGCGAAGGATTTCTCCACCAAGACCTACCAGACGCCGACGCCGCTCTCCCGCAACCGCCGCGGCCAGATGGATTCGCAGGACCGCTTCTGGTTCGCCGAATACCGGGGCAACAAAATCGCCATGCTCGACACCAAGACCGAAAAATTCACAGAATATCCGGTGCCGACGAAATACACCTCGCCCTATGATGTCATCTGGGACAAGAACGGCGATTTGTGGACCGGCGGCATGACCACCGACCGCGTCGTCCGTCTTGACCCGAAAACCGGGAACGCGGTCGAATATCCGCTGCCGCGCGACACCAATATGCGCCGCATGTTCGTCGATAACTCGACGCCGACCCCGACCTTCTGGGTAGGCTCCAACCACGGCGCGTCGATTGTTAAAGTCGAGCCGATGGACTGAGGGGAGAGCCGGGCCGGCTTTTATTGAATAAATGTCGGATTGGCGCGCCTATTGAATGGGGCGCGCCAATTGATTCATTGTTGCGCGCGCCGCGTTCTCAACAAAATTGCGCGCGCCGCGCTCTCAACAAAAATCGGGAGGAAGCCCATGGCAGATGAGACGATCCCCCGCCGCCGTTTTCTCACGGGAGCGGCGGTCGCCGGCGCCGGGCTTGCCGCCCCCGCGGCCGCGCAGACAGCCGCGCAGACAGCCACGCCTGCCCCGTCCGCGCCGGAGCCGCCCGCCTACACCACGTTGTCGGCCAATGAGGCCGCTTTTTTTACGGCTGCCGCTGACACTTTCATTCCCGCCGATGAACTGACCCCGAGGGGCAGCGATCTCGGCATCGTCGTTTTCATAGACCGGCAGCTCGGCGGGGCCTGGGGCGGCGGCGCGAAATATTACCGCGGCGGGCCATTCCCGAAAGGCAAGCCCGAGCAGGGGCCGCAATCGCACCTGACGCCGCGTGAAATGTTCGCAGCGGGCGTCGATGCGGTGAACGCCTGGACGCAAAAAACCTACCAAAAAGATTTTGACCGCCTCGATGCGGCCCAGCGCGACACCGTCCTGAAAGCGCTTGAGGCGGGCAAAGCCGATCTCGCCGGCGCGGACCCCAGGACGTTCTTTGAATCGCTTTATCAAATAGTCATGGAGGGTTTCTTCGCCGATCCCATTCATGGCGGCAATAAAGGCAAAGCCTCGTGGGCGATGCTCGGCTTTCCCGGTCTGCCGGCGCTCTACGCCGACAAGATCGATAAATGGCGCGGCAAGGCTTATGTCGTCCCGCCGCTTTCCATTCAAGACTTTTCCTGAAGGGAGCCGCGCCATGGTGACCAAACTCAAAGAGGTCGACGCGGTCATGGTGGGCATGGGCTGGACCGGCTCCATCATGGCGCGCGAGCTGACCAAGGCGGGCCTCAATGTTGTCGGCCTCGAGCGCGGCGGCGACATGAAGCCGTCGGAGAATTTTGCCCTGCCGGGCATCCGCGATGAACTGCGTTTTTCCGCGCGCCTTGACATGATCCAGGATGCCTCGCGCGAAACGCTGACGTTTCGCCACCGCCCCTCCGAACACGCGCTGCCGATGCGCCGCATGGGGTCGTTCCTGCCCGGCGACGGCGTCGGCGGCGCGGCCAATCACTGGGGCGGCCAGCACTGGCGCTATCTCCCCAGCGATCACATCCTGAAAACGCATTTGACAAACCGTTACGGCGCCAAAGCCGTTCCTGATGATATGACCATCGCCGACTGGTCGATGACGTATGACGAGCTGGAGCCCTTTTACGACCGCTTTGACAAGCTCTGCGGCGTTTCCGGCAAGGCCGGCAATCTGCGCGGACAAAAAATCGAGGGCGGCAACGTTTTTGAGGGCGCGCGCGCCAGCGATTATCCCACGCCGCCGCTGAAGCGCTCGCTGTCCGGCGACATGTTCGCCAAAGCGGCGGGGGAGCTTGGCTATCATCCCTTTCCGCAGCCCGTCAGCAATGCCAGCCGGCCCTATACGAACAGCGAGGGTCTGACGCTCGGCGCCTGCCAATATTGCGGCTTTTGCGAGCGCGCGGGATGCGAGGCCAATGCCAAAGCGGGCCCGCTCGTCTGCGTTGTGCCAAAACTGCGCGCCGATCCCAAATTTGAATTGCGCACACGCGCCTGGGTCAGCCGGCTGATTTACGATAAGCCCGGTAAAAAAGTGACCGGCGTGCTCTACACCGACACGCGCACCGGGGAGGAATATGAGCAGCCGGCGGGGCTCGTCGTTCTGTCAGCCTATGTCTTCGGCAATGTCGGGCTGATGCTCTATTCGGGCATCGGCGAGCCCTATGATCCCTCGACGGGCAGGGGAACCGTGGGCAAAAACTATTGCTACCAGCTGTCGCGCATGGGCATCAATTTCTTTTTTGAGGATAAGGATTTCAACCCGTTCATGGGCTCGCCCGGCATGGCCATGCTGATCGATGATTTCAACGGCGACAATTTTGATCACTCGGGATTGGGGTTCCTCGGCGGTGTCAAAATGAGCTGCGGCAGCGGCACGGGCTCGCCCATCGGCTATCACCCGGTGCCGCCGGGCACGCCGCGCTGGGGCTCGGAATGGAAACGGGCAACAAAAAAATGGTATCAGCACGCCGCCAATATTTCGATCGGCGGCTCCAATTACGCCAACCGCAATAATTTCCTCGATCTCGATCCTACTTACAAGGACGCGCTTGGGCGCCCGCTGCTGCGCCTCACCTATAATTTCGTCGAGAACGACTACAAGCTGGTTGAATACTGCATCGGCAAGGCCGAACAGGTGGCGCGCGCCATGAAGCCGACGATACTCGGCAATCCCCGCGTGCGCCGCGGCGATTATGACATCGTGCCCTATCAGTCGACGCATAACACGGGCGGCACGATCATGGGCGCCAACCCCAAAGAGAGCGTCGTCAACCGCTATCTGCAAAGCTGGGACGCCGATAATCTCTTTGTCATGGGCGCCTCCACGTTTCCCCAGCAGACCGCGTATAACCCGACGGGTCCCGTCGGAGCGCTGGCCTATTGGGCGGCGGAGGCGATCACCAAACAATATCTGAAGAGCCCCGGCGCTCTCGTGAAAGCGTGAGCCGATAATGATGCGCTTCGCCCTTGCCGCCGCCGTGATCTGCCTTGCGGCGCCCGCCCTCTGCGCCGACGCGGCGCGCGGCAAAGAAGTGTTTCAGGCCTGCGCCGCCTGCCACGGCGACAAGGGCGGCGATCTCGGGCCAAGCCTCGCCGGCGTCATCGGCCGCAAGGCCGGCTCGCGCGAGGATTTCCGTTATTCCGGCCCGATGATGCGCGCCGGCTTCACCTGGGATGAGACGAGGCTGAAGGCCTTCATCCGCGACCCCCAAGAGGCCGTGCGCGGCACCCGCATGCCGTTTGGCGGCTTGGACAGCGCGGCGGATATCGACGATCTCGCCGCTTACATCGGCGCATTGAAGTAGGGCGCGGGGCGCGCTAAATCCGCTCCGGCCAGTCATCATCGGGATTCACCCATGCTCACCGCGGAACAAAACAAATTCTATGTCGAGGTCGGCGCCGATAAGCCCATGGGCAAGCTGCTGCGCCGTTATTGGATACCCTTTGCCGGCGCCAGCGAGTTTGACGCGGCCGCCACCAAGCCGGTGCGGCTGATGGGCGAGGATCTCGTCGCTTATAAGGACCTGTCGGGCGTCTACGGTCTCATCGACCGCCATTGCTGCCACCGCCGCGCCGATCTTTCCTATGGCTATGTCGAGGCATGCGGGCTGCGCTGCAATTATCACGGCTGGCTCTATGACGAGAAGGGCGCCTGCATCGGCCAGCCCTATGAGGACCTCGCCCATCCCCAGAACAATCTCAAGGACAAGGTGCGCATTAAGGCCTATCCCGTGCGCGAATGCGCGGGGCTTCTGTTCACCTATATGGGTCCCTCGCCCGTGCCCGAGTTTCCGGTCTGGGCGCCCTTTGCGTGGAAAGGGGGCTTTCGCGAGGTGGTGCGTTCGGAGATTCCCTGCAACTGGTTTCAATGCCAGGAAAACTCCATCGACCCCGTGCATTTCGAATGGATGCACGACAATTGGAGCGAGCGCCTGAACGGCGGGCATGAATACGCCGCCAAGCATTTGCAGCTGGCCTTCGATGAATTGGAATACGGCTTCGCCTACCGCCGCGTCCGCGAGGGCCAGGAGGAGAACAGCCCGCTATGGACCATCGGCCGCCTGGCGCTCTGGCCGATCGGCTTCTACCTCGGCGAGCATTTCGAATGGCGCGTGCCCGTCGATGATGAGAACACCCTGAGCATCGCCTGGTTCTACGCGCAGGCGCCGGCGGACGTGCCCCCCTATGACCAAAAGAGCGTGCCGACCTGGGAGAGCCCGATCAAGGACAGCAACGGCCACTGGGTATCCAGCCACGTGATCAACCAGGATATCGTGGCCTGGGTGGGGCAGGGCCGCATCGCCGACCGCTCAAAGGAGTTTCTTGGCGCCAGCGACCGCGGCATCATCATGATGCGGCGCCGGTATGTCGAGGACTACAATCGCATTGAGCAGGGGCTCGACCCCAAAGGCGTCATCCGCGATCCCGAAGTCGCCAAATGCGTGCCGCTGGCGCTGATCGGCCGGGTCACCGGCGCGGGGGACCTGACGCGCGCCCAGTGGAAAACGCATCCCTTCCTGAAAACACGCCTGATCGACCACCGCCATTGTTTCGGCCAGCCGAAGGAAGTGCGCGATGAGTTTATGCGGGCGATGGGGTTTGCGTAGTGGGCGGCTTGCTTGCGGATTACGTATTTACCCCATTGTGGGTAAATACCCTCCGGAGGTTCCGCCGTGCGGAAATTCAGCCTTGCCGAAATCAACCGAAGCTCCGGCGCCATCATTGAAGCGGCGCATAGGGCGCCCGTTGAATTGACGGGGCGCGCAACTACTCCGCCGTGATCTTCGCCTCCACTATAATCCGCGTCCACTTCACCCGCTCGGCGGCGATGAACGCTCCCAGCTCTTCCGGCGTTGAGCCCGTCACCGAGCCGCCGACGAGCGCCAGCCGCTCCTGAAAGGCCGGCGCGGCGATGGCTTTGCGCGTTTCCGCGTTAAGCCGCTCCACGATGGCGCGCGGTGTCGCCGCCGGCGCGAACAGCGCCCACCATGTTTGTGATTCAAAGCCGGCATAACCGCTTTCAGCCACACTCGGCGCATCAGGCATTGCCGGGTGCCGCGCTTGCCCGGTCACCGCCAGCGCCCTCAGAGCGCCGCCCTGGGTCTGCGGCAGCGCCTCCAGCGCATTGACCGCAACCAGCGCGATATGCCCGCCGATGGCGTCCGTGATCGCCGGCTGGCCGCCGCGGTAGGCCACATGCTGCATTTTGATGCCGGCAACGCGTTCGAACAGCTCCATTGTAAGATGCGGCGAGGAGCCGGCGCCGGGCGTGCCGTAATTGATGACGCCGGGGCGCGCTTTGGCGGCGGTGACGAGATCGGCGAGGCTGGCGCCGGCAAAACCCTTTCCGGCGGCGATGACATTGGGAATTTGGCCGAGCGAGGAGACCGGCGCGAAATCCCGCTCCACGTCGAAACCGGGACTGGCGTAAAGCGCCATATTCGTCGTCATGCCATTGGCGCCGACAATCAGCGTGTGTCCGTCGGGCTTTGCCCGCGAGGCCGCCGCCGCCGCCAAATTGGAATTGGCCCCGGGCCGGTTCTCGATGATGACAGGCTGGCCAAACTGCTGCTGAAGCTGCGCGCCCAGGGTGCGCGCCACAATATCCACCGCGCCCCCGGGCGCAAAGCCGACGAGGATCGTGATGGGCCGCTCCGGGAAGGTTTGCGCCCGCGGCGCGGACGCGATGAGCACCGCCGCCCCCGCCAGCGCGATCCTGTGCAACATGCGAAATCCCCCCGTTTTGGCGCCGCCAGCATCGCAGACTTGGCAGGCCTCCGCCAGCAGCGCTGCCAAAATTCATGCGGGCGCATGATGACAAACGCGGTCATGCCGGCCGAACCTGTTGCAATTTTCGCCGGGAGCTTACAATCTAAAAGCCTGTCCTTGAGGCTGCCGTGAATCCTTTTGCCCGCAACACAATGCTCCGCGCCCTGCTGGCGGCATCCGCGCTTTCAACCGCGTTTCCGGCGCTTGCCGCCGACCGCGTCGCGCTGGTCATCGGCAATAGCGCCTACGAGACGCAGAATCAGCTTTCCAATCCCGTCAACGATGCCGCCGATGTCGCGGCCATGCTGCGCGGGCTGGGTTTCGAGGTGGTCGAGGCCGCCAATGTGGACCGCCGCGGGTTCGACCGGAAAATACGCGAATTCCGCGACAAGCTTCAGGATTCGCAGGTCGCGCTGCTTTATTACGCCGGCCACGGCATGCAGGTGGACGGACGCAATTTTCTCATCCCGGTCGATGCGCGCATCGAGAAAGCCGGCGATGTCGATCTCGACGCTATCGATCTCAACGTCATCATGGTGCAGATGCGCGCCGAGGGGCGCGTTAATATTTTCATTCTCGACGCTTGCCGCGACAATCCCTTT
>JANYFM010000275.1 GCA_025362655.1 Hyphomicrobiales bacterium
CGCGAAACGTGTCGCCGGCGGCGAGCATGACCTTGTGGCCCTCGCCCGCGAGTTTGGCCGAGAGCTTGCCGATGGTCGTCGTTTTGCCGGAGCCCTTGACGCCGACCACAAGGATCATGAATGGACTTTTCGAAGTGTCGATGACGAGCGGGCGCGCGGCGGGGCCAAGGGTTTTTTCTATCTCGGCGGCGAGGATGGCCTTGACCTCCTCCGGGTCGATCTCACGGTCATAGCGTCCTTTGCCGACGGCTTCGCGGATACGAGCGGAGGCGGCGAGCCCGAGGTCGGCCTGGATTAGAATATCCTCAAGGTCATCGAGCATCGCTCCATTGAGCTTTTTCTTGGTGAAGACGTTGGAGATACCGGTTCCAAGGCTGGATGCGGAGCGCGACAGGCCGCTGCTGAGGCGGCTCCACCAGCCGAGTTTTGGCGCGGGCGCCGGCGGGGGCTCAATCGCGGAGACAGGCTCAGGCCCCGGGGCGGGCGCGGCGCCGTGCTGGCCGCCAAACAGGCGCCCGAGCAGGCCGGGCTTTTTGCCGGAGCCGCCGGGGGGGTCATCGCTAGGGGCCATAGGCGGTTTTGTTCCTGTCTGCGCCGGAGCTTGCGCCCGCCGCCCTGACCTTCGATACAGTGTCCGCCATGCCGCCGGAAGACCTGACACAGAAAGACCCGACAAAGAAAGACTTGCCGCTGGACGATCCGGCGGGCCGCCTGCTGCACCGCGACGCTCTGATGCTGGTGATCGACAAGCCCGCGGGGATCGCCGTTCACCGGGGTCCTGGCGGCGGCAAAAGCCTTGAGGATTATTTCGATTCGCTGCGATTTGGCCTGCCCCGCGCCCCGGCGCTCGCCCACCGCCTCGACCGGGACACCGCGGGCTGCCTCGTGCTGGGGCGGCACCGCAAGGCGCTGGAAGCCTTGGGGCTGCTGTTCAAACAGGGCAAAATCTCCAAGACCTATTGGGCCGTCGTCGAGGGCGGCCCGGAGGCGGAGGAGGGGCTTATCGACATGCCGCTCGGCCGCCTCGACGCAACGAGGGGCTGGTGGATGAAGGTCGATCCCTTTGGCCAAAAGGCGCAGACGCGCTGGCGGGTGATGGGGCGCGGGCACGATGGGGAGGGCCGCCCGGTCGCGTGGCTGGCGCTGGAGCCGCTGACCGGGCGCACTCACCAGCTCCGCGTCCATTGCGAGGCGATCGGCTGTTCCATCGTCGGGGATCCGATTTATGGCAGCGGCGCGCGGGACGCGGGGCCGGGCCTGCAATTGCTGGCGAGGGAAATTGTGGTTCCCTTGCTGAAAAATAAAGAGCCTGTGCGCGCGCGGGCGCCCGCGCCGGCGCATATGACGGCGCTGCTGGCGGCCTGCGGCTGGGCGGACGGGGCGGAAAATGCGGCGCATTGGGGCGGGCGGTTGCAAACAGAATCCGTTTCCGTCATAAGCACGCCATCGGTCCTTTAGGGGGCTGCGGATGCGGGTGTAGCTCAGTGGTAGAGCACGACCTTGCCAAGGTCGGGGTCGAGGGTTCGAATCCCTTCGCCCGCTCCAAATTTTCCCTAGGGAATCGAAATTTTTCCCCAAGGGAAATAGATGGAAAATATCTGGAAACCGCCGCCTCCGGGCGGCGTTTCCGTTTGACCGGACGGGGAGCCGCCCCTCCAAGACAATTTTAACCCATGCCAGTCAGGATAATCCGGCTGGCAAACACCCTGTTTGCCTCGACTTGCTCAAAGTTTGGGACGCAAACGCGATGACCGGGGAACAAACCAGCCAAACGATCCGTGAAATTCTGCGCACCCATGGCCGCATGGCCGATACGGACGCGCTTGCGCCCTCGCAGGACCTTTACGCCGCCGGTCTCACGTCTTTCGCCGCTGTGCAACTGATGCTGGCGCTGGAAGAGGCTTTCGACGTCGAGTTTCCCGAGCGCATGCTGAACCGCCGCAGCTTTGCCAGCCTTGATGCCATCGCCGGCTGCATTGCTGAAATCGCCAATGTGAAAGCCGCCGCGTGAACGCGCCTTTTCCGCGCGCGGCTCTTGCCGGGCACGGCGGCGCTGACAGTTTGCGCGCGCGCGCCGCGCGGGTGGCGTTGATCGCCGGGCTGCACGCCGATGCTGTGGATGCCGCTGCGCGGTTTCCGGCGGAGGCT
>JANYFM010000340.1 GCA_025362655.1 Hyphomicrobiales bacterium
GGTTTTGTATTCGCCGGCCATCGCAGTCTCCCGACCTGTCCCAAGCGCGTTCCGCCGGACTGATGAAACGTTGTCGTTATAACACAAATCGCGGCGTCCATGTGTGACAACGCACACCGCGATGTCGACGGAACTGGCGCGGTTTGACCGCCTCCCGGCGCCAGGGCATCCTCCCCGCCGGCTGAGACTTGGAGATTTTGGATGCGTGGAGCGTGGCGGTTTTCGACGGGCATGGCGGTGTTTTTTGCCGCCGGCGGTGTGTTCGGCCAGACGCGCCCCGGCGCGCAGACCGCGCCGCCGCGACAGCCGGCGGCCGCTGCTCCCGCCGCAGCCGCCCCGGCTCCGGTCAGCGCCGACCCGCAGATGACCACCGCGACTTATGGCGACTGGCTGCTGCGCTGCCAGCGCGTCGGCGAAGGGTTGTCGAGCATCCGCAGCTGCGAGGTTGTGCAGACCATTCAAGCGGAGGGGCAGGGGCCGGTCGCGCAGATCGCCATCGGCAGGGCCCAGGCGGATGCGGCGCTGCGGATCACCGTCCTGCTGCCGCACAACCTGAGCTTTCCCAGCGCGCCGCAAATTCTGATCGACGACAAGGACACGCAGGGAGCTGACTTGGCGTGGCGGAGGTGCCTGCCCGCCGGCTGTCTGGCGGATGCGGATGCGAAAGACGATATCACGCGCCGTTGGCGGGCGCAGACCGGACCGGGGCGGCTGCGATTTAAGGACGCGGCAGGGCGTGACGCGGCGCTGCCGTTCTCGTTCCGCGGACTTGCCCAGGCGCTGGACGCGCTGGCGAAAAGCTAAAGCCGTTCTTTAAAAGCCGACACCGATGATGTGGATGCTGGCCCTGGGAGCTGCCGCAACAGGGGCGGGCGCGCGCTGCGCCACGGGCGCCGGGGCCGGGCGGGGGGCAGCCGGACGCTCGGCGCGGGCGACAGGCTGGCGCTCGGGCTTGGGAGCGGCTGCCACGGCGGGCTTGCGCTTGGCGGGGCGCTCGGCGACCGGCTCCTCACGATCCTGGCGTTGCGGGCGGCGGCGGACAACCGGCGCATCATCGTCGGCCTCTTCACGGGCGGGGCGCTTGGCGATAGGCGCGGCGGGCTCGACGACAGGGCAAAGGCCGGCGTTTTCAAGCTTCAGCTCGCCGACGAAATCATCACTGAAGCTGATTTCCCGGGCGGCGGTATTTTTAATTTTGAAGAATGCGCCGACCGCGTTTTTGGTGCCGTTGTTCAGGTTGCCGTTGAGGTTGCCGGAATAGCAGCCGAGACGTTTTAACTCGGTCTGCGCTTCCAAAATTTGCCGGCGGGTGTCGATCTCCGCCGCTTTTGGCGCCAGCGCAGCCAGTTCCTTGATGGCATCACCAACCACCGGGCGGAGGCTATCGCAGGTGAGCGTCTTTTGCAGCGCGCCCAATTGCGTCAGCGCCTCGTTGCCGGCTGATTTGGCAAGGGTTACTTTTTCGGATTCGGCGGCGCACGCGAGTTCCAGTTTGCGCGCGTCGCCCTCCAGCTTCGCGATGCGGCCCGAGGCATCCGCGCGGACTTTACCGCAGGTCATGGAACCCAGAGCGGAGCGAAGCGCGGCTATGTCTTTCTGGCCGGCTTTGCCCAGCGCTTTGTTGTCGGCGTCGCAGGCGCGGACGGCGGCAAGGGTGATATCTTTGATCGCTTTGTCGAGCGCGGCAGTCGTGCCGGGGCAGGCGGCTTGTTTGCGGAAAGCCTCCAGCGCGTCTTTGCCGCCGGCGGACACAAGACGCTTCACATCGTCGCCTTCGCGAACGCAGAGTGCGGCGGCGCGCTGTTTTTCGGCTTCGGCCTGTTGTTTTTTTAAATCCGCGTCCTGCAGGGCGGCGACGCGGACGCGTTCCTGCTCGGCCTTTTTTTCGGCTGCGAGACGCTCGGTCTCGCGGCGTTTAGCCTCCTGCTGCTCAAGCGCAAGCTTTTCGGCCTCTGACTTTTTTTCCGCGACGAGGCGCTCGGCCTCTTTGCGGGCGGCATCGCGCCGCGCGGCGGCGAGCTTTTCCGCCTCACGCTTTTCGGCCAAGGCGCGCTCAGCTTCACGGCGCGCTTCAACGTTTTCCAAGGCGGCGATTTTCTGATTTTCGAGTTTTTCGGCGGCAAGGCGCTCAGTCTCGCGCTTGCCGTTTTCCTGCTGCTCGCGCGCCAGCCGCGCGGCCTCAATTTTTTTCTCGGCTGCCAAGCGCTCGGCATCGAGACGGGCGGTCTCGCGCTGTTCCCCGCTCAGCTTCTCGGCATCGCGTTTTTCGGCGGCAAGGCGCTCGGCGTCGCGCCGCTCGGTCTCACGCCTTTCATAGGCGAGGCGCTCGACTTCACGGCGCACAGCATCCCGGCGCTCGACCACGAGCCGTTCCGCATCGCGCTTTTCGGCGGCGAGGCGTTCGATCTCCAGCCGCTCGGTTTCGCGTTTGGCGAGGGTCAGGCGCTCCGTTTCGCGCCTTGCGGTTTCCTGACGCTCGGCGGCAAGGCGGTCCGCCTCGCGTTTCTCAACAGCTTGTTTTTCCGCCTCGCGGCGCTCGGCCTCCCGGCGTTCGAAAGCGAGGCGCTCGGTGGCGAGAGCGGCGCGTTCTTTTTCGAGGGATTCGCGCAATTCGCGCTCCTCCAGCGTGGCGACCCGCTGCTGGTCCTGAACCTGCCGCTGCTCATTCTCGCGGCGGATGCGGTCGAAAAGCTCAAGACGGAATTGCGCTTCGCGCGCGAATGGCGAGGCCGGATATTTCTGGATGAAATTTTTGAATTCAACGGGATCGGAGGCGTCGCGAATGCGGCTCCACACGAGCGAATCCGAGTCCGAGAGATTGAGATAATAATCGTTGAGAAGAGAAATCGAGACTTCCGGCCGCTGGCGCCCGCTGGTGCGCTCGAACACGTCCTGGGTGACGCGGCGGAACAGAGTGGCGATTTCAAGTCCGGGCTCTTCCAGCCGGCGGACGAGGGATTCTGTGAAAGGGCTGTTGCGGCCGGAGCCATCCTGCGCCACCTGATCGGGCGAAGTGGCATAGGCGATGACGAGGCCTTCGGTGCGGTCAAGCCTGGCCAGTCCGCGTGTCGCGCCGTCCACGCCGCGCGTGGTGGAGGCGATGCGTTTATCCAGCGGGTTATCGCGGCAGGCATCGAGCACGACGATTTTCACGCCGCCCGAGCGGGACAGCGCGTCCATCACTTTGTTGACGCTGATCGCCGAGAATTCAACGTCGTTATAATCCTCGACCTCGATATCGACCGGCAGCAGAAAATTCTGCTTTTGATATTGGATGCCGTGTCCGGCGTAATAGAAAAGCGCGGTGTCGGAGCCCGACGCTTTGCGCGCGAATTCCGACAACGCGCGGTCAAAGCCGCCCTTGTCCGCGTCGGTGCGCACGATCACATCGAAGCCAACTTTGCGCAGGGCCTCGGCGATATCGGGCGCGTCGTTGACAGGGTTTTCGAGCTTGTTGATTTTTTGGTATTTGGAGTTGCCGACCACCAGCGCGACACGCCGGTCGGCGAGCGCGGAATCGGCCCAGAGCGCAAGGGTCACCGCGCTGAGAAGTCCGATCACTGTGGATGAAAACCGTTTCATCACGCTGGAATTCCATATCGGGCCAAAGGCGGGCGAATACACTTCGCGCGAAGGCCCGGATCAGCTTTTAATAATTGTTTTTTAAGCAACACGCAAGCCTCCGGGCACTTGGGGTGTGCGCTGGCGCACAAGGATCGGCGGGGAAGGTTAAGGGGGGGAGGGGCCATCCCGCGGCAGGATGGCCTCGCCCGGGAAAACCGCCTCCCAAAATTCCTTCATGCACGCTTGAATTTCCGGGTATGTCGAAAACTCGTTGTCGTCTGTGAACTGATGGTATTCGGCGGGCGATACCATTGGCGATATCACGGCTTGCATGAGCTGCGTTTTG
>JANYFM010000369.1 GCA_025362655.1 Hyphomicrobiales bacterium
ATTGAGAACGCCGACATGGTCGGGCTTGATCTCACCAAAGCCATTCACGACACCGTGCTGCCCGCCATCGACAGCCGGCCGCACGCCTCGCCGCTGCTGCAAAAGCTGATGGATGAGGGAAAATTCGGGTTTAAATCCGGCGAGGGCTTGCGCAAATGGACCCCTGAAAGCCAGGCCGCGCTGCGTCTGAAAGTGCTGCTGCATCTCAAGGCCGCGCGCGAGCGCGGCTGACCGCATGCCCCATCGATAAGGATAGTCCCCATGGCCGAGCCAGCAGTCCGCAATCTGTCGAACAAAGTCATCATTTCGTGCGCCGTCACAGGCTCGATTCACACGCCCACGATGTCGGACGCGCTGCCCATCACGCCGGATCAGATCGCTGTCTCCGCGATTGAGGCGGCGCAGGCGGGCGCCGCGATACTGCATCTGCACGCGCGCGATCCCGTTGACGGGCGCCCGACGCCGGACCCCAAAGTCTTCATGCGGTTTCTGCCGCGCATCAAGGATGCGTGCGACGCGGTGGTGAACATCACGACGGGCGGCAGCGTGAAAATGACGCTTGACGAGCGGCTGGCGGCGCCGCTCGCAGCCTCGCCCGAAATGTGCTCGATGAACATGGGCACGATGAATTTCGCGCTCTATCCGATGGCGGCGCGCTATAAACAGTGGAAATATGACTGGGAGGAGCCCTATCTGCTCCAGTCCGACGACAATATTTTCCGCAACACGTTCCGCGACATTGAGCGCATTTCGAAGACTCTCGGCGACGGGCACGGGGTCAAATTCGAGCATGAATGCTATGACGTCGGGCACCTCTACAATCTCGCGCACTGCCTCGAGCGCGGCATGTTCAAAGCGCCGGTGTTTTTGCAGATCATCTTTGGCATTCTCGGCGGCATCGGCGCCGATATCGACAATCTGATGTTCATGAAAAAGACCGCCGACAAGCTTTTCGGCGATCAGTACCGCTGGTCGGTGCTGGCCGCGGGGCGCAATCAAATGCCGTTTTGCGCGCATTCCGCGATGATGGGCGGGCACATGCGCGTCGGCCTTGAGGATTCCGTCTTCATCAGCCGCGGCAAGCTCGCGACGAGCAATGCCCAGCAGGTGACGAAAATCCGCCGCATCATCGAAGAGATCGGTTATGAGGCGGCAACGCCTGACGAGGCGCGCCTGATGCTGGGGCTCAAGGGCCGCGCGCACGTTAAGTTTTAACGGAGCGCGCGATGGAGGTTCTCGTTCACGAGCGCGAGGCGCATTTCGACGCCGCGGCGCTGCGCGCCGCCTTTCCGGGCGTGAGCGTCCATGATGCGAAAACGCGGGAGCGGGCGCTTGCGATGGGCGGCGGCGCGGAGGTTCTCGTGGCGCTTGCCCATGAGGTCAGCGATGAACTGCTGAGCGCGATGCCGAAGCTGCAATGGATTTTCGCGCTGTCGACCGGCGTTGATCATTTGCTTGGGCTGAAATCGCTGCCCGCCGGCGTCCGCATCACCAACGGGCGCGGCATACACGGCCCGCAGATGGCGGAGCTGGCTTTTCTGTTCATGATCGGCCTGTCGCGCGGCTATCCGCGCATGGAGGCGAACCGCCGCGGCCGCGTGTGGGACCGCTGGGCGCAGCCGCTGCTGACCGGGAAAACAGCGGCGATCCTCGGCATCGGCGCGATCAGCGAGGCCCTGGCGCTGCGCTGCAAAGCTTTCGGCATGCGCGTCACCGGTGTCAGCGACGCGCGAAAGGAAAGCCCTGGGTTTGACGCGATCCTGCCGCGCGCGCGGCTGCCGGAGGCGCTGGCGGAGGCGGATTTTTTGATCGTGCTGGTGCCGCTCGACGCATCGACCCGCCATATGATCAACGCGGGCGCGCTGGCGGCGATGAAGCCCTCGGCCTTTCTTATCAATCTCGCGCGCGGCGATGTTGTGGACGAGGCCGCGCTGATCGCGGCGCTGCAAAGCGGGGGCATCGCCGGCGCCGGGCTCGACGTTTATTCGGTGGAGCCGCCCGCCGGGCAAAATCCGCTGTGGGATATGCCCAACGTGATGATGACGCCGCGCATCGGCGGCATGAGCGATATTTACGCGGAACAGATTTTCCCCGTCGTCGCCGGCAATCTGCGCGCGCTGATCGATGGGCGCATCGGCGATATCCGCAATATCGTGCGCTAGCGCGGGGGGCGGCACGATGAGGCGCGCGTTAAAAACAGCGGTTCTGGCGGCGGCGCTGGCCGGGGCCCCCGGCGCGCCGCGGGCGGCGGACTATTTCGCCGGCAAAACCATCGAAATGCTTGTCGGCGCCGACGCTGGCGGCGGCTATGACATCTATGCGCGCCTCGTCGCGCGCCACATGCAAAAACATATTCCCGGCGCGCCTTTCATAGTGGCGCGCAACATGCCGGGCGCGGGCAGCGCCCTCGCCGGCGCGCATCTGTTCCGCACAGCCCCGAGGGACGGCACGGTGATCGGCGCGCTGATGCCGGGCGCCGTCATGGGGCGCCTGCTGGACGAGCGCGCCGGAAGCCTCTTCGATCCCGTGAAATTTATCTACATCGGCACGGCGGACAGCGGCACGCGCGTCTGCATCGCCTCCAAGGCCTCGGCAACGCGCAGCTATGAGGATGCGCTCAGGCTTAAAACCATCATGGCGGCAAGCCAGGCCGGCGGCGCGACGCGCGATTACGCGGCGCTGCATAATCACGCGGCGGGCGCGAAGTTCGACATCATCAGCGGTTACAAGGGCACGTCCGATATGATGCTGGCCATGGAGCGCGGCGAGGCTGCGGGGCTCTGCGGCCTCGACTGGTCAAGCCTCAAATCGCAAAAGCCGGAATGGGCCGCCGGCGGCGCCGTTAACATTCTCGTTCAGGACGGCCTTGATGCCGAGCCGGAGCTGACGCAATTGGGCGTGCCGCAAATCTGGCCTTTCGTCAAAGGCGATCTCGACCGCAAGGCGGTTGAGCTTGTGCTCAGCCAGCAGTTGTTCGGGCGATCTTACGCCTTGCCGCCGGGCGTGCCGGAGGCCGCGGCCGCCATTCTGCGCGGCGCGTTTGCGGCGGCGATGCGCGACAATGATTTTCTCGCCGACGCGCAAAAGCTGCGCATCGGGATCACGGCGTCGAGCGGAGAGCGGCTTCAGGAGGCGGTGGCGCGCGTCCATGCCTCGCCGAGGGAGGTGGTCGAGCGGGCGCGGCGCATTATTGAGCCTTAGCGCCGCTCACAGCGGCGAAAGACGGCTTTTGACGGCGCAGCAAAAGATCAGCACCAGGGAGGAGGCCGCGGCTGAAAACAGCACGATGCGCTGCGCCTCTGGCAGGCTGGATACCGGACCCTGCATCTGCATGACGACGGCGCCTATCAGCGAGCCCATGAGAATGAGGAAGCCGTTGCCCATGACGCCAAAGCCGCGCGCGCCCAGGGCGGCATCGAGGATCCAGCCGGCGAAGGTGGCGCCGATGGTCACAAAGAACCCAAGGATCATCAGATCGACATCGCTCTGGTGACGAAGAAATTCAGTTATGACCCGCATGATGCGCCTCGCGTGAACGCCGGTATCCCCGCGCTCACAATACACCCGCCGCCCTCGGTTCCCATCGGGAAAGCGGTGGTATGGCTAACGGGGCGTTATTGCCGCGCCGGTCAGACGATATCCGCGGTGACGCGGCCAAAGCCCTCAAGCTCCGCCGCCAGCGCCATGGGCGCGCTCACCGGGCGCATTGGCGTCAGGCTGCCAAGCGTGATGACATGGCCGGCTTTCATGCCGCCAAGACGGTCGCATTGGCTGTTCGCCCAATCGATAAGCGGAACCAT
>JANYFM010000355.1 GCA_025362655.1 Hyphomicrobiales bacterium
ATTTTTCCTATAACAAGGTGACCCGCGTCGCCGGCGCCGCGCCGACATCTATCAATTTCTGAACGGCCGCGCGCGCGATGTGCCCAGGAATTTTCAACGCGATCATTGCGCCGTCCTGCTCCGCGGCGACCCCTTCCGGAAGATGCCCAGCTTCATAGGCGCATAAATCGAGCCCCGGACCAAAATCCGACCATTGGCCGTCGCCCTTGTCGCGCACGCGGCGGCTGTCCGCCCATACGAATACCGCCACCCATTTCTTGTCCGGCGCCGCGTTGATGGCGGCAGTCAGAAATTGGCGCGCAAGCTCCATGGCTGCCGGTGAGATCGCAATCGATCCCCGCGGAGAGAAAAAGCTAAGCGGCGCTATGTATGTGTCGTGACTGGCCATGTTGATGGTCCGAAGTTGAGAGATACGCCGCGCCGCTTTATGAGTGGCCGCGATAGGGGTCGGGCACGAAGCCGGGAAAATATCCGCCGCGGCCTTCCCTGGCAATGGATTGCCCGCCCGAACAATCGCAGGTGACATAGCAGAATACCTGACTAAATGGATCGATGCCTACTGATCGCGTTCCCACGACGCAGATCGATACAACTTCAGCGGTTTGCGCGCCTTGGCTTGCGCTCAATGAACGAACAGTGGCGCCCCCTCCCCCGCCGCTCGTCCACTCCCCCGCGCCCTCGCTGCCGGCGGGCACGCGCGGCTGGTTCTGTCAGGCGTCGCCGGCCGCGGGATCGAAATCCTTGGCCGCGCTTCGCATTTTTCCATAGCCGACGGCTTCGCGTTTTTCATCATCGGTGAGGAAGGAAGCCGCGCCGATGCGCGTCCATTCCTGCGCGCGTTCGGCTGACAGCGCGTCGATGCGGTCAACGTCGTAGTCGAAAATAAAATCGCCGAAGGCCGGCTGCATCCACGCGGCAAAGGACTTCTGCGTGCGGGCCACCAGGGGGATCACCGTCTGGCGCCAGAACGCGCGGTTGGCCTCTTCAAAATTGGCGCGCGTGTTGTCGCCGGGCAGGCCCAGCAGCAGCGGCGGCACGCCGAAGGCCAAAGCGATCTCCCGCGCGGCGGCGGATTTGGCTTCAATGAAGTCCATGTCTTTGGGCGACAGCGACAACGCCTTCCAATCGAGCCCGCCCTCCAGCAACAAAGGCCGCCCGGCGTTGCGCGAGCCTGAAAAATTCTCGTCAAGCTCCGCTTTCAGCCGCTCGAACTGCTCATCCGAAAGTCCCTGCGGGCTTGAATAAACCAGCGCGCCCGAGGGCCGCGCGGCATTGTCGAGCAAAGCCTTGTTCCAGCCGGCGGCGGCGTTGTGAACATCGAGAGCGTTCTGCGCGGCGCGCAGCGGCGCAAAGCCATAGTAATCGTCAAGCGGATGAAAAAGTTTCAAATGCAGGATCGGCGCGACGCCCGCGGCGGGAATCTCGTAACGGATGATGTCGCCCATGACGGTGTATTCATAGGCGGTCGGCCAGCCGCCGCGGCCGGGCGCGACAAACATGCGGTCCGGCCGCAGGCTATAGAGCTCGCGCGGCTCGCCATCGATCAGGCTTGCCTCGACATAGGCATTGCCGAACAGCAGCTGATTGGAAATCAGCGCTTCGAGAAAGGCGGGGCCGACATCGCTTGGGTTGGGCCGCGCCAACAGTTTGAGCGCGGGATGATCCAGCATTTCCTCGCGGCCGAGGTAAACGCGCCACGGCACGCTGGCGGCGGCCTCCGCCACCATGCGCACGCAGCGGTAGACAATGGGGTTGCGCTCATAGCCGTGCCGCGTGAGCGCCACGTTCTCCCGCGGCGTGTAGCGCGGCATGCCCAGCGAATGCAGAGCCAGCAGCGCGCCGGCGCGGGAGGATTTCTGATCGAGGGCGGGCGCGCGCGCGGGCGTTGCCGCGCCAAACAGGCGGGAGAGAAGATTGGGCATGGGTTTGCATCCTCGCAATCGGGCGCCGCAAGCGCGCGCTGTTCCGGCGCCGCGAATGGGCCGCGGCGGAAGGGCTGATGGTGAAAGCGTCAAAGGGGCCGGAAGAACAATCCGCCGGAGCCTATGCCGGCGCCAAGCGGGGACGGCGCATTGGGCTTGGAGGTTTCGAAGGCGGTCCAGCCTATCAACGCGGCATAGGCGCCCGCGCCGGCCCGCGGGTTATGCCAGTTTTGAGCGCGGGCTGATTCCATTTCCTAGACCCTGCGCACCTTCGGCTCGCCCGCCTGTTTCACCAGCGCCAGCTCGGTCACCGCCCACACCAAAGCGTCGAGCCTGTCGGGGGACCGCCCGTTGGACAGGCCGCCCGCGGCAAAGTCGCACATCTCGTCCTCCAGCTTCGAAAATATCCCGGCGTGGCGCGCCCGGCCCTGCTCGTAAAGCTGGGCCACGGGCGCGGCGCGCAGAAATTTTCCGCGGGTGGCGCGCACCCGGCGCACGGGCACGGTTGGGTCGGCCTCCGCGATGACGGCCGCCACCATGTCGCCGCCCTGATTGACCTCGGCGACCAGCGCATCCGCCTCAAAGCGGTGATAGAGCGCCACAGCCTTTTGCGCCCAGGCGTGCGGCCGGGCGGCTGAAATCGTGTCATCGGCGAGCACGTAGAGAATGTTTTCGGCGTCGATGCCGACGGCAACAATTCCGCAGGCGTCGGCGCGCTTGTGCGAGGCGGCCGGCGGATCGACCGCCACCACAATGCGGCGCAGCGGCGGCGCCCGCTCAACCCGCGCGCATTCGATCATATCGCGGGTCCAGAGGGCGTCGGCGCGCTCCTCAACGATTTCGCCGTCCAGCTCCTGGCGCCCGAGCCGCGTGCCCTCGAAGCGCTGGCGGATGGTTTCCAAAAATTCCGCCGCGAGAAACCCCGCATTGGCTTTTGTGCCGGCGCGGGTGACGGCGCTGCGGCCCTCGCTTAGCAGCCGGCGCAGCAGCGGCGCGGGGCGCGGCGTTGTCGTGATGATCTGGCGCGGGTGAAACCCGAGGCGCAGGCCGAATTGCAGCATGTCAAAACACTCCTGTGCGTGGCGCCATTTGGCAAACTCGTCGAGCCAGGCGCCTTCAAATTGCGGCCCGCGCAGAGATTCCGGGTCTTCGGCGGAGAAGCACTGCGCGATGGCGCCGTTGCGCCATTGCAGCCGGCGGCGCGAGGACTCCCACAGCGGGCGGTCCCAGCGCGAATGGATGGCCAGCAGGCCGGAGACGCCCTCGACCATGACATCGCGCACGTCCGCCATAGTCTCGCCGATCAGCGCGATGCGGCCCATCGGCATTTTAGCGAAGCCCTCGTGGCCGAGCGCGCAGCCCCGCGCCCATTCGGCGCCGGCGCGCGTTTTGCCCGCGCCGCGTCCGCCCATGATCAGCCATTGCGACCACACGCCCAGATTATTGGCGCGGAACGGCGGCAATTGATCGGGCCGCGCGCTGGTTTCCCAGCGGTCATCGAGATAGACGGCTTCAGGCTGCGTCAGCCTCCGCGCCCGTTTCATGATCTGCTCCGGGCCAGCCGGGGCGAGTAAGTTTTTCAACCACTGATGTTCGCAGCCGGGCCAGGTCTCCGGCAGTTTCGGCGGGGCTTGCTCCGGCATGTCCATGGGCGGCTCCGCTGCCTTCATTGTCTCCGCCGTCAAATCCGAACCGTCTGAAGTCGCCGAGCATTTTGATCAGGCTCGCCATCAGCCGCGCGTCGCTTTCGCCGGCATCGGCGCCGCCGAGCTTGCGCTCCAGCATGTCCATTAAATCAAGCGCGCGGCCAGCAAGGCGCTGCATGAGATGCCGCGGGTCCAGCGGTTCGCGCGAAGCCGGCGCGGGCGCGGCGGCTTTGGTTTTCGCAGGGCGCGGCGGAGCGCGGGCGATGAGTTTGGCCGGGGCTTTGGGTTTCGGTTTCGATTTAACCTGCGTCTTGGTTTTCGGTTTCGGGGCCGCGCCCGCTTTGGTTTTTTGTTTGGCGGCGGTCTTGCGCTTCAACACCGGCTTCGGCTTGGCGCCGGGCCTGACCCAGCCCTGCTGCGCGCCAATCGCGCGCAAGGTGGTCACCCCGCGCCCAGCCTCGGCCGCCAAGTCGGCATAGGAAGCCTCTCCCGCCTCAAAACGCCCGCGCCATTTGGCGAGCTGTTCGGGGTCAAGGTCGGGCTTTCTAGTGAAAGGCGGATGATTGGTCAGCGTCGCCAAGGCGGCCTCCTGACAAACAAAAAGACCGGAGCGGGAGGCGCCGGCCTTCGGATGCGGATTTGCGGTGTGGGGGAAATCTACGGGAGGAGCGTGCCGCTGTCAAGGACTATTTTCTGATTTGGAAACTTTTCTTCTAACGGAAGATCGGCGGCTTAGGCTCATTTCCACCCGCATTTGTGGAGACTGGGCGGTTTTGCCTGAACCAGCGCGCCATGTCAAGGTTTATTTTCTTTAATATGAAATTTTCCATAACCCACCCGCCATGGACTCCCCCGTACCGCCCGGCCAAACTGCCGCAACACACCGGAAGAACGCATGCCGCCGCTTTCCCTCGCCGCCCTGACCATTCTCGATGCCGGTCCCGCCGGGCAGATTCGCGCCGCCGCCCAAGGCGGGTGGCGCAGTGTGGGGCTTCGGCTCAATCCCCTGCTGGCCACCGATATCAGCGTCGCCGGCGATCCCGCCCTTGAGGCCGAAATCGAAACGCTGATGCGCGAAACAGGGATGGGCCTGCTGGAAATCGGCGTGTTTCCCGTCACGACGGATATGGACATTTCCGCGCTCGCGGCGGTTCTGGCCCTCGCCGCAAGGCTTGGCGCGCGCTGCATCGTCTGCCCGATCGAGGATGCGGACCTTGCGCGCCGGCGCGACACATTCGCGCGCTTGTGCGATGCCGCCGGCGCGCGCGGACTGGACGCGCTCGCCGAGTTTAACCCTTACAGCGCCTGCCGCGATCTCAACGCCGCGCTGGCGCTTGTGGAAAGCGTCAAGCGCGCCAATGCCGGCCTCGTGATCGATGCGCTGCATCTCTCGCGCTCCGGCGGGCATCCGCGCGAACTCGCCCGCGCCGATCCCGCGCTGCTGCGCCTGCTGCATTTTTGCGATGCGCCGGCTTTCACGCCGGGCGCCCGCGGAGCCGATGAACTGAGGCGGGAATCGCGCACAGCAAGACTGCTGCCCGGCGAGGGCGCGCTGTGGCTGCGCGAGCTGCTGGCGGCCATGCCCCCGGGAACGCCCATCAGTCTGGAGGCGCCGGCCGCCGCATACGCGCATCTGCCGGCGGCGGAGCGCGCGCGGACCGCGCTGGAAAAAACGCAGGCGTTTTTCGCGGCGCTCTGAAACCCGCTTACATTCCCCGCGGGCGCCCCGCGGCGGACACCAGCAGCTTCCTGCCCTCGAACAGGCGTCTGCCGACGCGCTTTGTCTCCTCCATCGTCACCGAGCGGATGCGCTCATTGCGCTCATCGAGAAAATCGACGGAATAGCCCTCGCTCTGAAGGCCCGCGAGATTGCCGGCGATTTTCGTCGAGGTGTCGAAGCGCAGCGCGTAAGAGCCGATGAGGAATTTTTTTCCCTTGTCGAGCTCCTCCTCGGTCGGACCGCCGGCGCAGAGCTTGGCGATCTCCTCCTCGATGACGGCTAGGGATTCAGCCGCCCTTTCGTTCTTGGTCGAGGTGCCGCCGGAAAACATCGCCGTGTGGTCAAAGCTGGAAAGCTGCGAATGGACGGAATAAGCGAGGCCGCGCTTCTCGCGCACCTCTTTGAACAGCCGCGCCGAAAACACGCCGCCGCCAAGCACATGGTTGACGACAACGCCGATCCAGAAATCGGGATCGTGCCGGTCAATGCCCGGCAGGCCGAAGCGGATGGTGGACTGCGGCACGTCGAGATCGACAATATGCCGCGTGCCGAGATTGGCGATTTCCGCGCGGGGAATCATTTTCAACGCCCCGCGCGCCGGCAGCGGCGCGAACACGGCATCAAGCGCCTCTCCAAGCGCCGCCGCGCTGAGCGCGCCGACGGCGGCGATTTTCAATGTGTCGCGCGCCATCATGGAAGCGCGTAAGCCCAGCAGGTCATCGCGAGTGACCGCATTCACGCTGTCCAGCGTGCCGCGGCCGGACTGGCCGTAGGGATGATCCCCGAACGCCGCCTCGCGCCAGGCTTTGCCGGCGAGCGCGTCGGGGTCTTTGGCATCGCGCTTCAGTCCCGCGATCATCTGCGAGCGCACGCGCTCAATCGCGTCGGCGTCGAAACGCGGCTCGTTGACGGCGAGGCGCAGCAATTCAACGGCGGCGGGCAAATGCCGCGTCAGCGTCTTCATCCGCCCGTGCAAAGCGTCGCGGTCGGCGGAGAAGGAAATCTCCACCGCCTTGTCATCAAGCGCCCGGTGAAAGGCGCCGGAATCAAGCCCGCCCGCGCCCTCGTCCAGCAGCGCCGAGAGCATGGTCACGGCGCCCGCCTTCGACGCCGGCTCCTGGGCATGGCCGCCCTTGAAAGCGAAATCAAAAGCGATCAGCGGGACCGCGTAATCCTCCACCAGCCAAGCCTCGATTCCGGCCTTCGGCGAGACAACCATCTGCACGCCGGCGGCGCGCGTTGTTCTGGCGTTTCCAGTCATTCGTGATTCCAATTGCGGCCGCGGGGCCGGTTCAACAAATCGGACGGCGTGTCACGCGGCGGGCTCGCGCTCCGCCGGCAGCAAAAACCCCGTGACCGCGCGTTTGCGCTCCAGCCATTTAGCGCAGGCGGCCTGGATCCGCGCGGCGCTGACCGCGTCGATCCGCGCCGGCCATTGCGCGATATCGGCGACAACAGCGCCGGTTGTCAGCGCCGCGCCATACCATTGCGCCAGCGACACCTGGCTGTCCTGCGCATAGACCGCGTCAGCGATCAGGCGGGTCCGCGCGCGCGCCAGATCGTCCTGCGCCACGCCATTCTTCGCGACATCCGCGACGATGCCGGCGATGGCGCTGTCGAGCTGCTCCAGCGTCGCGCCCGGAGCCGGCGTTCCGTACAGCCAGAACCGCGTGTCATCAAGCGCGGTGCCCATGTAATAGGCTCCCGCGTTGACGGCGATTTTCTGTTCGACGACGAGATGGCGATAGAGCAGGCTGGTCTGCCCGCCGCCCAGCAAATGCGCCAGCAGCTCCAGCGCTTCGGCCTCGCCCGGTTCGCCCGTGGTGTAAGACGGCACCAGATATACGCGCTGATGGCTGGGCTGCTCGACTTTTTCGTCAGCCAGCGACACATGGCGCATGGCGCGCGGATCGGGCTCGCGCTGGCGCTGTCGTTTGGGCGGCTCGCCGCGCGCGGCAATCACCCCGTAGGTTTTCTCCGCCAGATCAAGAACGTCTTTCGCCTCGATGTCGCCGGCGACAATCAGGATGGCGTTTTCCGGCGTGTAAAACCGCCGATAATACGCCAGCGCGTCCTCGCGGTTGAGCCCTTCGATTTCATGCATCCAGCCGATGATCGGCTTGCCGTAGGGATGGTGCGTGAACAGCGCCGCCATCACGGCTTCGCTGAGCTGCGAGCCGGGATCGCAATCGGTGCGCATGCGGCGCTCCTCGATGACGACGTCGCGCTCGGGCGCGACGATCTCGTCGGTGAGGACGAGATTGGTCATGCGGTCGGCCTCATAGCCCATCATGACCGCGAGGTGCTCTTTGGGCACGCGCTGGTAATAAGCCGTGTAGTCGTTGGAGGTGAAAGCATTCTCCTGGCCGCCGAGCTCGGAGACAATTTCAGAGAATTCGCCCTGCTTATGCAGCTTGGTGCCCTTGAACATCAGGTGCTCAAGAAAATGCGCGATGCCCGATTTCAGCGGCGGATCATCCGCCGAGCCGTTGCGGTACCAGACCATATGCGTGACCACGGGGGCGCGGTGATCGGGAATGACCAGCACGTCCATGCCGTTGGCGAGCTTGAAACTGCTGATCGCCGGACCCGCGGCGGGCGCGGAGCCGGCGGCGGAAGCCGGGGTCAGTTGCGGGGCTGTCGGACCGGGGATTTGAACCATGAGGTACCGGGGTGCGGGAGGATGAAAAAAAGCCGTCCCCGCAATATAGGACGATCCCCCCGCCTGTGTCAGGCCCCGCGCGGGCGCTCCGGTGATAAATTCAGCAACAGATTATTCCTCTGAACGCTTCTCGCGGAAAAAGTCGCTGGGCCTTTCCTCTCCTTTGGCGCTTCTGGGAGCTTCAAAAGTGGCCTTCACGGTTTTCGTCGGCTTCATGTAGCCCTTCGGCGGCTGAGTCAGGTAAT
>JANYFM010000375.1 GCA_025362655.1 Hyphomicrobiales bacterium
CGTTGGCGGAGATGGTGCCGACCTGGGCGATTTCAGCCGAGTTCTTGACCTTCTTGGAGCTCTTCTTGATCGTTTCGACGGCCTGGATGACGGCTTTGTCGATGCCGCGCTTGAGATCCATCGGGTTCATGCCGGCGGCGACGTATTTGGCGCCTTCGCGGACGATCGCCTGGGCGAGAACGGTGGCGGTCGTGGTGCCGTCGCCGGCGGTGTCATTGGTCTTCGAGGCGACTTCGCGCACCATCTGCGCGCCCATGTTCTCGAACTTGTCCTCAAGCTCGATCTCCTTGGCGACGGTGACGCCGTCCTTGGTGATGCGCGGGGCGCCGAACGATTTGTCGATGACCACGTTGCGGCCCTTGGGGCCGAGGGTGACCTTCACCGCATCGGCGAGGATGTCGACGCCGCGCAGCATGCGCGCGCGGGCGTCGGACGAAAAGCGTACGTCTTTGGCTGCCATTTTGATTGTTCCTTAGGATTGGTGAATGGGTGGGGAAGCAAAGTTTGCGGATAGGCAATAAACGGCGGGGAGCGGCGGCGGCCGGAAACGTCTCAACAGACATTCACCGCCGCTGGCCGCCTGGCCCGGCGCTTCAGCCGACGATCCCCATGATGTCGCTCTCCTTCATGATGAGGAGATCCTGACCGTCGATCTTGACTTCGGTGCCTGACCATTTGCCGAACAGCACTTTGTCGCCCTTTTTGACGTCGAGGGGGGTGAGTTTGCCGCTCTCATCGCGGCCGCCGGGGCCGGCGGCGATGATTTCGCCCTCTTGGGGCTTCTCTTTGGCGCTATCGGGGATGATGATGCCGCCCTTGGTCTTATCCTCGCCTTCGAGGCGCTTGACGACGACGCGGTCGTGAAGTGGCCGGAATTTCATGTGTCTTTCCTGACTGTTGGCCTGAAAACTGCCCGGCAACCGGGCGTTCAGGGCGCTACCTGAATTACAGTGATTGTTAGCACTCACTTAAGGCGAGTGCCAACAATAGGGGAGATAGCCAGTCGCCGCGGGGGTGTCAAGACGTTTGGGAAGCTTTGTCCGCAGTCATCAGACTATGGATTCGCGCAGGGTTAACGGGGGTAATTCAAGCCCGCGCCCGCTCCCGGAAGGCCGCCGAAATGGCCTGGCGCATCGGTTTGCCGCTGAAATCCCTGTCGAAAGGCAAAGGCCTCGGCAGATCGCCGGCAGTCCTGCCCCGGAGCATCTGAGGATCGGCATACCAGCTGTAACGGTCTGACAACTGCCAGCATTCCACGACCTTGACCGCCGGCACGCTCAGCGCGCGGTCGAGGAAGGCGCCCACCCGCTTGGCAGCAGCGGCATCCCGGGCGCCCGCCTCCCGCGGCAAACTTGAATCATCGATATCAAGCTCCGAGAGATAAATATCGAGGCCGCGCGCCGCGATTTTTTCCAAAAACCGCACGAAGCCATCGTCGTCGGCGGGGTGCTGGGGCTGCAAATGGGCTTCCAGCGCTATGGCATGGAGCGGCGCGCCCTCGTGCTGCAAATCATCAATCAGGCGGATCATGCCTTCGCGCACAGCCAGCCCCAGCGGATCGCCGCGCTCGCAAAAGGCCTCGTTAATGACGAGGCGCGCGGCGGGATCGGCCCCGGCTGCGCGGCGCAGCGCGCGGCCGATATAAGCGGGGCCCAGAGCGTTGTGCCAGGGCCCGCGGCGAAAGCCGCCGGGCGCATGGTGATCGGGCCAGAAGGGCTCGTTGACGACATCCCAGGAGTGCATGCGCCCGGCGTAACGGCCGACGGTTTCATCAATATGCTGGTCCAGCAAGCGCGCGGCATCGGTTTTGGACAGCGCCGAAACCCAGCCGGGGTTGCTCTCGTTCCAAATCAGGCAGTGGCCGCGGAATTTCATGTCATTGGCGGCGGCAAAAGCGATCAGCGCATCGGCGTCGGCATAATTGGGCGTGGCGCGGGTGCCGCGCACACTGGCGAATTTCAGCGCGGTGTCGCTGGTCAGGATGCGCGCCTGTTCAAGATAGAGGCGGCGGTAGCCCGTGTCAGCAAAGATTTCCATCGATACGGAGGCGCCAAATTCAATGCCGGCTCTCGCGGCGAGCGCGCCAAGTCCCTCTTCTGGCGGCGCATAGGCGGGCGGCTCGGAGTTCGCGAGCACGAGGGTCGCGGCGCCGGCGCTCGCGCCGGCCATCAGCGACAGCACGCCTCGGCGGGTCAATTCCATGTTCCTGCCCATGTTCATGGAGGGCTCACGCATTCCACACACGCTTTTCAATGAAGCCAGGTTTTTAGGGAAACCGGCGACGGGGCGCCGCAGCCAAAACCCGCGTTTTCTTCAACAAACACGGAAAATTCTATGACATTTCTCACGGCGGCGCGCCATCGTCTTCGCGCGTTAAACTTAATTGCGAACCCAAACGGGGGGCGGTTTGGCGCCCGCTACTCGCCCTCCCAATAAGCGCGGGCGTCTCCGGATTTCGCGATGAACCGCGTGAAAGCGGGGTCGCCCAGCCCGTCGAGGCCAAAGTCCGCGTAGACTCCGAACTTGCGGGAGTCCGGATATTCGGCGATCTCCGGATAGATTTTCGTGCTTACCGCGAGGAAGCGCAGTTCAGCTGTCGCGGAGGTGTTGATGATCTGATGCGCCGTTTCGGGGCCGCCCGGCGGACAGGCTATGAAATCGCCCTGCCGGATGGGAAAGCGCCCGGCGCCGATGCGCGCTTCGCCCTCGCCCTCCAGCACGAAAAACATCTCTTCATTGACGCGGTGGCTGTGAAGAGGGAAGGCGCGTTTGCCCGGCGGCAGCACCGTGATGTTGTAACCGAGCTTCCGCGCGCCAACAGCCGCGCCGACCTGGCCGATCCGCGCCGCGAATTTTTCCGGCGCCGCTCCGGCGCCCGGCCGCTCCGCCCCGTGACCGAACGGCTGGAAATCGAGATCGCTGATATTGACGATGGGTCCGGACATATCGCCCTCCTTGACGGGCGGGCCATCGGGGCCGCGCCGCGCATTGGGTGTTATAGTCACGCAAATGGTTGATTCGCATATTTTTCCGACCGGAATTCCGCCGCGCCGGCGCGCGCGCGCATGAGAGTCATTTTCGCTTTTTTCGTCAACACGCTGTGCAATTTCGCCATCGGACTGCTGGTGGCCAAATTTCTCGGGCCGGAGGAGTTCGGCCGCTTCGCGCTGGCGCTGGCGATTGGCGTCGTGCTGCAAACGGCGGTGTTTGACTGGATACGCCTGTCCTCCATCCGCTTTTACTCGGCGCGCAGCCGCGCGGAGCGGCCTGAATTGCGGGCGACGCTCGATCTGACCTTCGGCGCCATCGCGGCCGCTGTCGCCGTCGCGGCTGTGGGCCTGATGCTCTCGGGGGTCTCCTTTTCCCTGTCCAGCACGCTGCTCGGCCTCGCCGCGGCGCTGTCCATCGCCAATGGCCTGTTTGATTATCAGACCGCGCTGGTGCGGGCGCGCTTCGACGACCATCTCTACGGGCGCATGATCCTGTCGAAGAATCTGCTGGCCCTCGTTGTGACAGCGGGCGGCGCGTATCTCTTTGCGTCGGCGCAAACCGCGCTGATCGGCGTTTGCATCAGCATGGCGGGTTCGGTGCTGGCGGCGCGGCGGGATTTGCATGATCCGGGCGCTGAAACCCGCAATGCCCGGCGCGCCATCGCCGCCGAATGCCTGCGCTATTCCCTGCCGATTATCGCCGCCAACGTGCTCTACAACCTCATTCCCCTCGCCAACCGCGCGCTGGTGGCGCGGTGGGAAGGATTCTCCGAAACCGGGCAATTCTCTCTGTCATTCGATCTTGGCACCCGCGTCATCGCCGCAATCGGCACGGCGCTGGACGTGCTGCTGTTTCAGATCGCGGTGCGCGCCGATGAAAAACATGGGGCGGACGAGGGCCAGGAGCAGGTCGCCCGCAATATGGGCCTCGTCTTCGCGGTCATGGCGCCGACCTGCGCGGGCGTATGGCTGACGCTGCCGAGCCTTGAGGCGCTGGTGGTTCCCATGGAGTACCGCGGGCCCTTCGAATATTATTTCAGCCTTCTGCTGGCAGGGTTCTTCGCCTTCGGCATGATCAATTTCGCGGTCAATCCGGTGTTTCAAATCACCAAGCGCACGCTGCCGCTGATCGCCGCCGCCGGCATAGCCTGCATCGCCGACGCGGCGCTTATTGTTGCGCTTCCGCGCAACGCGACGAGCCTCGCCATCGCGCAGTCGGGCTCGCTGCTCTGCGGGCTTGCCGCGCTGATGGTTTTCGCCGGCCTTTCGGGCGCGCGCTGGCCCCGCGGGCGCGATCCGGCGCTGGCCGCCATCGCGGCGGGAGTGATGGTCGCCGCGCTGGCGCCGCTGAGGCGCCATGATCCGGGCGTCGTCACGCTGCTGACGCAGGCCGCCGCCGGTGTCGCGATTTACGGCGGCTTCATCGCGCTGTTCGACATCGCGGGACTGCGCGGGATTTTGCTCGATTTTCTAAAAACCTTGCGCGCGCCCCGCGTCTAGGGGCAAGTAGCACGGACCGCCGCCGCGCGTCCCAACTCCGAGGAGACAGCTTTGCGATTCAACGGTTTTCTTCCGCCCCTTTTCGCGCTGGGTTTTCTCGGCTTTGCGGCGGCGGGCGCGCGCGCCGCCGACTATCCCGCGCCGAGGGAGGGCGACTGGACCGCGAAGGATTTTAAATTCTCGACCGGGGAATCGCTGCCCGCCGCGCGGCTGCACTACACAACCATCGGCAATCCCGGCGGCGAGCCGGTGCTGATCCTGCATGGAACCGGCGGCGCTGGAGCCAACTTTCTCAACCCGGAATTCGCCGGCGAATTGTTCGGCGCGGGCCAGCCGCTCGACGCGTCGCGCTATTACATCATTTTGCCGGATGCTCTCGGCGCGGGAAAATCCAGCAAGCCCTCCGACGGGCTGCGCGGCAAATTTCCGCTCTACAATTATGACGACATGGTGGACGCTCAATACCGGCTTGTGAGCGAGGGCCTCGGCATTTCCCATCTGCGGCTGGTGATCGGCAATTCCATGGGGGGCATGCAGGCGTGGATATGGGGCGCGCGGTATCCGGCGTTCATGG
>JANYFM010000033.1 GCA_025362655.1 Hyphomicrobiales bacterium
CCTCGATGAAACCGACAATTTCCAGATTGGATTTTGAGCTTTCCGTGTCGAACGCGATCAGCCTGCCGAGCAGCTCAATCGTTGCTTCCATGCGTTGCGCGCTCATCGCTCCGCCCCCTAGTTCAGCACCCGCCGGGCTTCCGGGGAATCCAGCGAGAATGTGGGGACGTCGATATTGAAAGCCTGGCCGTTCTCGTCGACCATGCGGAACTCGCCGCTCATGAAGCCGGAGGCCGTCGTCAAAGGGCAGCCCGAGGTATAGCGAAACGTCTCGCCAGGGCGCAGGATCGGCTGTTCGCCGACGACGCCCGGGCCGCGCACCTCCTCCAGCCGGCCCTGGCCGTCGGTGATGCGCCAGTGGCGCGAGACGAGTTGCACCGTGCGCCCGCCATGGTTGGCAATGGTGATCGTATAGGCCCAGAAAAACCGGCTGCGCGCCGGGTCCGAGCGGTCCGCCATGAATTGCGGCTCGACATCGACCTGAATGGCCTGGGTGGTGGCTCGGTACATGGCGCCAGTGTGCCCCGGGCGCGCGGCTTAGTCGAGCCCTTGAATCGGGCGCCGCATGCCGCTATTGCGCGCTCAGGGAGGCTGCCATGAGCCAATCCAACGACATCCGGCCGGCGCTTGAAGCCGACGCGCCGGCGGCCTGCGCGCTTGTGCGGGCCTCGATCACAATGCTCTGCGGCGAGGATCACGGCGGCGATGCGCTGACGCTCGAGGGCTGGCTTGTCAACAAGACGCCGGCCAATCTGGCGCGATGGTTTGCCTCACCCGGCATCAGCGCGTTTATCGCGGAGCGCGGCGGCGTGATGACCGGCGTCGGCGCGGTGCGCGACGACGGCGAGATCATGCTCGCCTACGTTTGTCCCCGCGCGCGTTTCCTAGGCGTCACATCAGCGCTGTTGGCGCGAATGGAGGAAAGCGCGCGGGCCAAACACGCCGGACGCATGACACTGACGACGACGCTGACCGCGCGGAGATTTTACCTGGCGCGGGGATACGCCGCCGGCGAGGACGAAGAGGATTTCTTCGAAGAGGGGCCGGGGGCGCTGGTCAAAAATCTTTAATCGCGGGCTCGTTGGATCACATGCCCTCGACGATGCGCATATCACGCTTGGCGCCGTCGCCGAGAGCGGCGAGCGCCGCCTTGTAACCGGGGCTGTCGTGGCAGGCGATCGCGGCGGCGACGCTGGCGAACTGGATCAGCACTGTGCGCTGGAGAATGCCGGCTTCATAGACCTGAGCCGCCGTGCCGCGCGCCAGAAACCTGCCGCCCCCCGCCTCAATCGCGGGGCCCGCAAGCGCCGCGTAAGCCGCGAGCTTTTCCGGGCTGGAAACGGAATGATAGGCGGCGATCCAGTAAGCGTGGGCCATGCGGTTTCTCCGGGGGCGCGGTCGTGACAGGCGGGAAAATGGCAGGGATGAAGTGCGGGGACAAGAGGGGCAGGCAACGCCGGCCAAGTTTTGACGCCGGCGGAATATTACCCCCCATTCGCCCCTACGCCGCCGCCGCCGCCAGCCCCGCCGCCACGTCCTCGATCAAATCCTCGACATCCTCCAGCCCGCAGGAAAGACGCAGCATGCCCTCGCCGATGCCGCTCATGGCGCGGGCCCCGGGGCCGATGCGCTGGTGGGTGGTCGTTGCGGGATGCGTGAGCAGGCTCTTGGCGTCGCCGAGGTTGTTGGAGATTTTGATGATCCGCAGGGCATTGCCGAATTTGAACGCGGCCTCCTTGCCGCCCTTGAGATCAAACGCGAACACCGAGCCGCCGCCGCTCATCTGGCGCATCGCCAGCGCATGCCGCGGGTGATCGGGGCGCGAGGGGTAAAGCAGCCGCTCGACATGCGGGCTTGCGGCGGTGAAATCGGCGAGCCGACCGGCGTTGGACTGCTGCTGAGCGAGGCGCACAGGCAGCGTCTCCAATCCTTTGAGCATCACCCAGGCATTGAACGGCGACATAGCCGGCCCCGTCTGGCGCAGGAAATTGTGGATGTGGGTCTGGATGAATTCCTCCGAGCCCAGAATGCACCCGCCGAGGCAGCGGCCCTGGCCGTCCACGTGTTTGGTCGTGGAATAGACGACGCAATCGGCGCCCAGTTCAAAAGGCTTTTGCAGCAGCGGCGTGGCGAAGACATTGTCAACGATCAGCCGCGCGCCGCCTTTATGGGCGATGTCAGCGACCGCCGCGATATCGATAATGCCGAGCTGCGGATTGGTGGGGCTTTCGAGAAACAGCGCCTTCGTGCCGGGCCGCATGGCGGCGCGCCATTGATCGAGGCTGTCGCCGTCCACCAGCGTGGATGCGATGCCAAAGCGCGGCAGCAATTCGTCGATAACAAACAGGCACGAGCCGAACATCGCGCGGGGCGCGACCACGTGGTCGCCGGCTTTCAACTGCCCCAGCAGGGACGCTGTCACCGCGGCCATGCCGCTGGCGGTGGCGCGCGCGGCCTCGGCGCCCTCGATCATCGCCATGCGCTGTTCAAACATGGAGACGGTGGGGTTGGAAAAGCGCGAGTAGATGAAACCCTTGTCCTCGCCTTTGAAGCGCGCCTCGGCGGTTTCCATCGTCGGATAGACATAGCCCTGCGTGAGGTAGAGCGCCTCGGAGGTTTCGCCGAATTGCGAGCGCATCTGCCCGCCGTGGACAAGGGCGGTGGCGGGGCGGAGCGGTTTGGGGGCTGGCGGCGCGGGACTGGTCATCGTCATTGCCCGCGCGGGCGGGTCCCTGTGCGGGGCCAAAGACGGCGCTTTTTTTAAAAAGCCCCGGCCTTTTAGCCCCTTGTTTAGCGTGGCGGCAAGCCGACCGGCTCAACTTGACCACGTATTGAAGGCGCTTGTAGGGGCGCGCCATCCGTCCGTCAACGCCGGCCTTTGCTGTGGAAAAAGCGCCCGCGCGCCGCCGCCGGGCCCGAACAGACTAAGGAAAGCGCGTTTTTTAGGGTACGAGAGGGGCCCTTCGCATGAGATCGATCATGGCCATGGCCAGACGCGTCCCGCAGCCAGAATTGATCGCGCGCCCGGAACCCCTGGCCGCCGAGCGCGATTTCGCCAGCAGCGCGGGGCTTCTGTCGCGGCAGAAAATCAAACTGATGATCCAGCGCAAGCTGATCGTCGCCAAGCAGACGATCGAGCCGGAGCAATTGCAGCCCGCCAGCCTCGATCTGCGCCTCGGCGCGCGCGCCTACCGGGTGCGCGCCAGCTTTCTGCCGGGGGAATCGCGCACCGTCATGGAGCAGCTGGACGCGCTCAAATCAGCGGAAATCCCGCTGGAGGAGGGCGCCGTGCTGGAGCGCGGCTGCGTCTATGTGATTCCGCTGCTTGAGCACTTGAATTTGCAGAGCAGCATCTCGGCGCTGGCAAACCCCAAGAGTTCCACCGGCCGGCTTGATATTTTCACGCGCCTCATCACCGACCGCAGTGAAATTTTCGATCACGTCGCCGGCGGCTATCGCGGGCCGCTTTACGCGGAGGTCTCGCCGCGCAGTTTTTCGGTGCGGGTGCGGACGGGCTCTAAACTCAATCAGATACGCTTCCGCCGGCTCAATTCGCAGCAGATGGGTCTCACGGATTTCAGCCTCAACGACCGCGAATTGCGCGACTGGCACGAGCATAAATGCAGGCTTGTCGATGGCGAGGCGCAGACGCGCAACGGCCTTGTGCTGCGCGTGGCGCTGAGCGGGGAAACGCTGGGCGCCCGCATCGGCTACCGCGCGCAAAAACACACGGATGTGATCGACGGTGACCGCGCCGGCGCCTACGATTTGCGGGATTTCTGGGACCCGATTTTGGCGCGTCCGGACAAGCGGCTGATTCTCGATCCCGGCGAATTCTACATTTTGGCCTCGCGCGAGAAACTGCAAATTCCCCCTCAGCTTGCGGCCGAAATGGCGCCCATTGATCCCGCCATGGGCGAGTTTCGCGTTCACTACGCCGGGTTTTTCGACCCGGGCTTTGGCTATACGCCCGGGGGCGAGCCGGGCAGCCGCGCGGTGCTGGAGGTGCGCAGCCACGAGGTGCCGTTTATTCTGGAGGACGGGCAAATCATCGGGCGCCTTTCCTATGAAAAAATGGCCGAGGAGCCCGAGGTTCTCTACGGGCGGACATCGGTGTCCAATTATCAGGGCCAGGGCCTGAAACTCTCGAAACATTTCAAACCGGCGGAGTGACGTGGATTTGCGGCGCGGCGGCGCGCATTGACGGCTTGGAAAAACCGTATTTGCGGACTTACTTCTTTTGGGGCGCGGATTTTTGTTTCAGAGTTCGAGGCGACAGAGGGGGGCGGTCTTCGGGCCGCCCTCTTTTTTTGAAGGCCGTTTTTTTTTGAAGGCCGCCCGTTTTTGTCAGAACAGCCGCGCCAAACTTGACCTTCCCGCTCCCGCGCGGCATTCGTCTGCCATGAGCGATTTTGCACTCGACAGGCCCCGCGCCGATGCGCGCGTCATCTCCGTGATCGGGGCGGCGCATTTCACCAGCCATTTTTATCAGGTGGCGCTGCCGCCGTTGTTTCCGCTGATGCGCGAAAGCCTCGGCGTGTCCTACACCGAGCTTGGCCTGATCATGACGCTGATGGCGCTTGTATCCGGCTTGGCGCAGATCGCGGCGGGTTTCGCGGTGGACCGTTATGGCCCGCAAATCGTTTTGCCCGCGGGCATGGCACTGTTTGCCGGCGCTACTCTGTGCATGGGTTTGGCGCCCGTCTATTGGATGTTTTTGCCGCTGGCGCTGGTCGCGGGGGCGGGCAACGCCGTCTATCACCCCGCCGACTATGCCGTGCTGAGCGCGCGCGTGTCGCCGCATCTGCTGGCGCGCGGTTACAGCGTCCACACCGTCACCGGCGGTCTTGGCTGGGCCGTGCCGCCGGTCACGATGGTGTTGCTGGCGGAGAATTTCGGCTGGCGCATGGCGCTGGTGATTGTCGGCTGCATAGGACTTGCGGCGGCGCTGCTGGTCGCGATGGACCGCCGCGACACGGAACTGCCGCCGGTGCCCGACGCACGGGAGGGCGCGGGCTCGATCTGGCCGGATTTCACGCCGTTGAAATCGCGGCCGGTGCTGATGTCTTTTGTGTTTTTTCTGCTCATATCCATGTCGCTCGGCGTCGTGCAGACGTTTATGCCGACGCTGCTGCCGAAGGTGCAGAATATAAGCCTTGGTTTTGCCTCGGGCTTCACCACGAACTATTTCCTCGCGGCGGCGGCGGGATCGCTGGCGGGCGGCTGGATCGCCGACCGCTTCCGGCAATTCGATGTGATTGTCGCGGGCGGCCTTGGCCTTGCGGCCGTGCTGCTGCTCGCGGTTGGCTTTCTGCCGATGGGAATGCCGGCGCTGACAGTGTTTGGCTGCGCGGCGGGTTTTTGCACCGGCGCGATCCTGCCTTCCCGCGATATGCTTGTGCGCAACGCGGCTCCGGCGGGCGCGACCGGCAAAGTCTTCGGTTTCGTCTATTCCGGCCTTGATCTGGGCGGCGTCTTCGTGCCGCTGATCGTCGGCCCGATGCTTGATCACGGGTTTGACCGCCTGCCCTTCGTTTTCATCGCCGTGGCATTGCTGTTCACGATCACCGCGGCCTTCACTGTGCGCCGCGCCAGCCGCGTATAAGCGGGTGCCAACGGACGGGAATCCGGCTATAAGGAACCGCTTGTCAGGATGCAGTCGATGACCTCGCTGGACCACCAGCCCGCGCCGGATATCCGCGCCGCCAGGACAATCGTCCGTCTGGCGGTGGCCAGCTTTGTCGTTTTGGCGGCCGCGGCGACGCTGCTGTGGGCGCGCTTTGGCCCGCTGATATTTCTCGACATGCTGACCACCTTGCAGAACTGCCTTTAGATATGGCCAATCCCTCCAGACGAAATCTGATGCTGCCGATGGCCGCGCTGGGCGCCAGCTTGATTCTGCTCGCGGGCGCTGTGGCCCTGACCTTCATGAGCCGCGATCCCGGCGCGCCCGCGCCCTCGGCCATCGGCGGCCCGTTCCGCCTCGTCGATCAAAACGGCGCCGCTGTGACGCAGGATGACTTCAAAGGGCAGCCCGCTCTCGTCTTCTTCGGCTTCACCCATTGTCCCGATGTCTGCCCGACGACGCTGTTCGAAATATCAGAATTGCTGCGCAGGCTCGGCGCGAAAGGCAAAGCGCGGGCGCTTTTCGTGACCGTCGATCCCGAGCGCGACACGCCCGCGCTGATGAAGGATTATCTGTCGAGCTTCGACAGCCGCATCAGCGGGCTGACCGGCGGGCGCGCCGAGATCGACGCGATGCTGAAAGCCTACCGCGTCTATTCAAAGAAAATTCCGGGCGCGGGCGCGGATTACTCGATGGATCACAGCGCCATCATTTACCTCATGGACAGGCAAATGCGCTTCGTCAACGCGGTGAATTTGCAGGACCCGGCGCGCGCGCAAAAAGAAATCGAGCGCTGGATGTGAAGCCGGATCAGTAGAATCCAACCGGAAAATATTTGAGGTAGAGGTCCGCGTAGACGCCGCGCTCGGAGAGTCGTTTCAGGGCAAAATCAATCGCCCGGCGCAGAACCGGATTGTTCTTGCGCACGGCGATGCCCACGCCCTCGCCGAAATAAGCGGCATGGGTGAACGGCCCGCCGCGAAAGCCGCAGCAGCCCGCCGCATCCGTGCCGTTGAGCCATAGCGCCAGCGATATGCCGTCGCCAAAGGCGGCATCCAATTCGCCGCGCTTCAGCGCCGAGCGCAGCGCCGCCGCGGTTTCGTAAACGCGGACAGAGGCGCGCGGAAAAAACGCCCGAAGATAGGCCTCATGCGCCGTGCGCGCTTCAACGCCGATTGTTTTGCCGGCGAGCGTTTCGGGAACGGCGTCTGTCAGTTCGGCTTTGGCGGGCGCGGCAAAACGCGCCGGCGTCTTGTAATACGGCGCGGAGAAATCGACGCGTTTGCGGTTTTCGGCGGTGATGGCGATTGAGGCGGCGGCGGCGTCGCTTCGACCCTCCTCGATCGCCGCGATGATCGTGTCCCAGCGGCGCGGCTGCACGGTGCAGGCGACTTTTAACTCCTCGCAAATGCCCCGCGCCAGCTCGACATTGAAGCCCGCCAGCGCGCCGTCGGCCATGGTGAAGCCAAACGGGGGGAAATCATCCTCGATGGTAAAACGAATGCCGCGCAGCGCGGCTAAATCCGGCAGGGCTTCGCGGTGCTGAGGGTCCCAGAAACCCGGAATGGCGGGGGTTTGCGCATTCGCCGGAAGCGCAAACAAAACCGCCGATACAGCAAAGCTGAAGCCGGCACGCATCCGCCGCGCCGCGGAGCCGCGATTTTCTCTGGCCAGAACGGATTTAAACGGTTTAGTCTTGCGCATTGGTGTTGGTTGTTTGCGAGTGGTCGATGGGTCCCGCGTTATCGCCGCTTGCGCCGGCGCATTCAAGTCCGCTCCGGACACGCCCGCCGCGGCCGCGCTCTTTCGACGCAAGCGCCGGGCCCTCCGCCTCCCAGAGCGCGGCGCGCGGCGGCGGCCTTTCCGAGGATATTGCCTTTCTGGGCGGCGGCGGCGGGGCTTCGCCCGGCGCGCTCGCCTCCGCGGCCGCCGAAGCGCGCCGGTTACAGGTGAGCGCGCATGCGCAGTTGATCGCATCGGGCGCGGTCACCGATGATCTCTATTTCGCCGCGCTTGCCAAACACCTCGGAGTGGATTTCGAACAGGACGTGGAACGCCTGGGGCCGGGGCCGGCTCAGCCCGCCGCCGCGCTTTCCGGCGTCGCAACGGCGGGGGCGCGCCTGCTGATCGCTCCGGACCCTCCGATGCTCAGGGCTTTGCTGCACATGCGGCGGCGCGGAAATTTCCCCGGAGAACGCCTTGTGCTGACAACGCCGCGGCGCTTTGCGGCATGGGCGCGGCGGTCAGCGGGCGCGGTGATCGCCCGCCGCGCAAGCGATGATCTGCGCGCCGCCGATCCCGCCCTGAGCGCGGCCTCCGGGCTGACCCGGCCGCAGGGCGGCGTTCTCGCGGGGCTGCTGGCGGCGGCGGTTGCCGCGCTGCTGTTTTCGCCGGCGGTTTGGCAAGGCCTGTTGCAATCGCTGACCCTTGTGATGGCCGCCGGCGTGCTGCTGCGGCTGTTCGCCGGCGCCGCCGCGTGCGGGGCCGGGCCGCCGCCGGCAAAACCGCTGAGCGATGCGGCGCTGCCGCGCTACACAATCATCGTGCCGCTTTACCGCGAGGCGGAAGTGGCGCGAAAACTGGTCGCGTCGCTGGAGCGCATCGACTATCCCCGCGCCAAGCTCGATATCAAAATCGTCATGGAGGCGGATGACCGGGAGACCCGCGCGGCCTTCGGGGCGCTGGCCCTGCCCGCCTATTACGAATTGATCGCCGCCCCCGACGGCGCGCCGCGAACCAAGCCGCGCGCGCTCAACGTCGCCCTGCCCTTCGCGAAGGGTTCTCTGGTCACCGTCTATGATGCCGAGGACGAGCCTGAGAGCGATCAGCTGCGCCTCGCCGCCGCGCGGTTTGCCGCCGCGCCGGATGATCTTGGCTGCCTGCAGGCGAGGCTTGCCATCGATAACAGCGATGACAGCTGGATAGCCGCGCTGTTCGCCATTGAATATGCGGCGCTGTTCGATGTGATCAATCCCGGCCTGAGCGCGCTCGGCCTGCCGATGCCGCTGGGCGGCACGTCAAATCACTTCCGCGCCACGGCGTTGCGCGAGACGGGCGGCTGGGACGCGTGGAACGTCACCGAGGATGCCGATCTCGGCCTGCGCCTCGCGCGGTTTGGCTATGGCGTGGAAGCGCTCGCCTCGACAACCCATGAGGAGGCGCCGGCGCATTTGCGCGCCTGGATCGCCCAGCGGCGGCGATGGCAAAAGGGCTGGATGCAGACGCTCATCACATTTAGCCGCGATCCCCGGCGCCTCGTCCGCGAGCTGGGGCGGGCGCGGGCCGCCGCCGCGCTGCTGCTGCTGGCGGCGGGCGCCGTCGGCCCGCTGCTGGGACCGGCGCTGACGGCGCTGATGCTGATCGATGCGGCGGCCGGCGATCTGCTGCGCCCGCAAGGCCTTGCCGCGATTCTCGCCAGCACGTTCTGGTGCTCGTCTTTCGTTCTGTGCCTCGCCAGCATCCTATGGCCGGCCTGCATGGGCATCCGCCGGCGCGGGCTCTACGCGGAGGCGGCGGCACTGCCGATGCTGCCGGTTTATTACACGCTGATGTCGCTCGCCGCCTGGCAGGGCCTGATTGAACTGGCGCGCAAGCCGTTTCACTGGTCGAAGACCCGGCACGGGCTGGCGCGCTCATCCCGGCGGCGGCGGCAGCGCGCGAACAGCGGGAGCCTGCCGCTCTTCCCACCGCTTCCCAAAACGCTGTAGGGTGCGGTTAAAGCCGTGCGATGCCGCCGCGCGCCTCCTCTCCGCAAGGGACCCGAATGTCTGATGCCGCCCCCGGCGCCGCCGCGCCGCTTTCCCTGTTGGATGCCGCCAGGGATTCCCGCGCATGGCCCTTCGAGGAGGCGCGCAAACTCGCGGCGCGGGCGCAGCGCACAGGCCAGTCGCAGGTGCTGTTTGAGACCGGCTACGGCCCCTCGGGCCTGCCGCATATCGGCACGTTCGGCGAGGTCGCCCGCACGGCGATGGTGCGCCACGCTTTCGAGGTTTTGACGGAGGGAAAAATCGCGACGCGGCTGCTGGCGTTTTCCGATGATATGGACGGGCTGCGCAAAGTGCCCGACAACGTCCCCAACAAGGAAATGCTGGCGAAATATCTGGGCATGCCGCTGACCCGCGTGCCCGATCCGTTCAACAGCGAACACGGCTCTTTCGGCGCGGCCAATAACGGTCGCCTGCGGGCTTTTCTGGACCGCTTCGGCTTTTCCTATGAGTTCGCCTCATCGACGGAATATTACGCGTCGGGCCGCTTTGACGACATGCTGCTGCGGATGCTTGAGGCCTATGACGAGGTGATGGCGATCATCCTGCCGACGCTCGGCCCGGAGCGGCGGGCGACCTATTCGCCGTTTCTGCCAATCTGCCCGCGCACCGGCATCGTGCTTCAGGTGCCGATGATCGAACGCGATGCCGCGCGCGGCACGATCGTCTATCTCGACCCGCGGACCGGCGAAAAGGTGGAAACCCGCGTCACCGGCGGCGCGGTCAAATGCCAGTGGAAAGCCGACTGGGCATTGCGCTGGGCGGCCCTCGGCGTCGATTATGAAATGGCCGGCAAGGACCTCATCGAATCCGTGCGCCTGTCCGGGGACATCGTGAAGGCGCTGGGCAAGGCGCCGCCGGAGGGATTCAATTACGAGCTGTTCCTCGATGACAAAGGCGGCAAGATTTCCAAATCGAAAGGCAATGGGCTTGGCATCGACGAATGGCTCACCTACGCCAGCCCGGAAAGCCTGTCGCTGTTCATGTTCCAAAAACCGCGCGAGGCCAAACGCCTGTATTTTGACGTGATCCCGCGGGCGGCGGATGAATATCTTCAGTTCCTCGATGGCTATGGGCGCCAGGACTGGAAGAGCCGGCTCGGCAATCCGGTGTGGCACATCCACCGCGGCGCGCCGCCCGCGCCGGAAGCCCTGCACCGCTCCGGCGACGATGCCCCGGTGACGGCGGTCAGTTTCGCCATGCTGCTCAATCTCGCCGCCGTCGCCAATTCAGAAGACCCCGGCGTGCTCTGGGGCTTTCTGCGACGCTATGCGCCCGGCGCCTCCGCGCGGACGCATCCGCGCCTGAATGCGCTTGTTGGCTTCGCCGCCGCTTATTTCCGCGATTTTGTGCGGCCGAAGAAAGAATACCGCGCCGCCGACGCGGTCGAGCGCGGGGCTCTCGCCAGCCTCGACGCCATGCTCGCGGGCCTGCCGGAGGGCGCCGGCGCCGAGGACATTCAAACGCTGCTTTACGATGTCGCGCGGCCGATCCCGCGCTATCAGGATTTGAAAGCCAAGGGAGCCACGGCGGAGCGGCCCGGCGTTTCCAACGAATTTTTCAACATGCTCTATCAGGTGCTGCTGGGCGAGAACCGCGGACCGCGGTTCGGCTCCTTTGCGGCGCTCTACGGCGTTAACGAGACGCGCGCGCTGATTGCGCGGGCCCTGTCGGGCGCGCTGGCGGCCGAACACGGGGCGTTTCTGACAGGGCGGGCGAAGAATTGACCGGCATTACTGGCTCGACCACACCACCCGCGCCATCCACTCGACCTGATCCATCGTGAGCGTGCGGTCCTCGTGACTGGCGTTAAGGGAGCGCAGCTCCAGCGTTTTGCCGGTCTGGCGTTTCAGCTCTTTGGCCAGCACTTCGCCGTCCGTCGTCTTCACCACAACGCGGTCGCCGCGCCGCACGGCGGCCTCGGGGTTGACGACGATGACATCGCCGTCGCGATAGACCGGAAGCATGGAATCGCCTGAAATCTCCAACGCATAGGAATGGCCGCCGCTGACATTGGGAAATGAAATCTCGTCCCAGCCCGTCCCGGCGGGAAATCCGCCGTCGGTGAAGAAGCCGCCCGCTCCCGCCTGAGCCATGCCGATCAGCGGCACGGAGGTTTTTTTCGGCGGCCCGCTGGCATCGAGAATGCCCAGAAACTCTTCAATCGGCGTCGAGGTCGCCTCCAGCACTTTCGAAATCGATTCCGTCGAGGGCCAGCGCAAACGGTTGGCGAGGGACACGCGCTTGGATTTGTTGAATGTCGTCGAATCCAGCCCGGCGCGTTTGGCGAGGGCCGAGGCGCTCATGTCGTTTTTAGCAGCCAGCGCGTCAATCGCCGCCCAAACCTGGTTATGGCTAAGCATGGGTCTCTCCGCCGGAAAGAGTGGCCTAAACGTCAAAGACGACTTTCCTAGTACGGTACTTATCCCTTTATAGAAAATCTGGCAAACGAAATTCGACGGGTGGCTCCGGACTGCGTCGATCTATGCTCGCAGCCGACGCTGCCGCGGCTGGAGAACGCGCCTGCCAGCGCCTTTATCCAGAGACGAGGCATGGTGCAATCGGGAAAAACCACGCTTTACCGCTTTCACCGTTAAGACGACGCCGGTCTGGCAACTCCAAAACGACTGGTGTTTTGCAAGAAAGGACGCCGCAACGTATGGCGGACCGTCACGCTTGCCGCGACGGAGCAGCAAAAAATGGGAGCCGAAGCCATCGCGAGGCAGCCTCGTCTCTATCTCCTCAATCCGGATGGAAGCCTCACCGACGAGAATGGCCATATTGCAATCCTAGAGACTGTCAGCGATCACCTTATTCGTGTTCCGCACCTCGGCCCGCACGTCATAGCGTTTTCGATGCCGCGCGGCGACATCATCGGAATCAAGGTTATTTATCAATCGCATTGTTGGAATGAGACGTTTAAGGAGGAGATGATTGGGCCGCGCACGATAATTATGGATGGAAATCGTCGGCGCGTTTTCCGCAGCGACCGTTACGAAGAGTCCAGATCGCTGCCGGCGCTCCTGATGAATTTGGGACGGCAACGAGTTTATTGGACTCCCGCGGATCGGAATTTTGGAATTTATAGCGCCACTTCCATCTCTAATGGCATTGCTTACACCGCGTTTTTCACTCTTGCCAAGGAGCGCGGAAGACTCCAAGGTTCGCGTCATAGTTTGGTGATGCGCGTCGAGAGCGCCTACCCGGCCCGCCAGCCAGCGCGAGGCATGAAAGTCAGCCCGGCAGCCGCGATCCATGCATGTCTTAAGGATAAAAAGCTTCGCTATCGTCCTTAG
>JANYFM010000049.1 GCA_025362655.1 Hyphomicrobiales bacterium
CGCCGCCGCCGCTGCTGCCGGGAATCGAGAACCCGCCGCCGCCGCCATCATTGCCGCCGCGCCTGTCCTCGATATTGTCGGACTGCCGGAAATCTTCCCACTTCATCGGGTCTGCTCCTCCCGGGCCCGCCGGGTTTCGAATTATGTCTCTATGTAGCAGCGGCGCGCGGCTTTTAGTAGGGGGCGGGTCCGGCATTCACCAGGCTTTGACCGAACGGCCGTTTCACGAAACAATGTCGGCGGTTTTCCATGGGGCACGCTGGCATATGCAAACAATCGCCAAAGCATGGCTGCGCCCGGCGGTTTTGGCTTTGTGCCTGATCGCGGGCATCCCCGCCGCATGCCCCGCCCAAGCGCAGCCGGCCTGGCCTCAGCGCCCGGTGAAAATCGTCATTCCGCTGCCCGCCGGCACCAGCGCGGACGCGGCGTTGCGCATCTATGCCGAGCGCTTGTCGCAAATCTGGGGACAGGCTGTGACCGTGGACAACCGCCCGGGCGCCGAGGGCGTGATCGCCGTTGCGGGCTTTGTGCGGGGCAACGATGACCATTCCCTGCTGTTCTCGTATGGCGGGCCGATCACCATCAGCCCCGTCATTTCAAAAGATTTGCCCTATGATCCTGTCAAAGACCTCGTGCCCATCACAGCGGGCACCGACAGCGTGCTCGGGCTCGTTGTCAACGCCGCTGTTCCCGCGGCCAGCCTGAAGGGCCTTGAGGCCTATGCGCGCGCCCAGCCCGGCAAAGTGAACTGGACGGCGGCGCCAGGCCTGCCGCAATTTCTGATGGCGAGCTTCCAGAAGAATCAAGCGCTCGCTATGGCCTATGTCCCCTACAAGGATGTCGGGCCGCTTTTGCAGGATATCTCGAGCGGGCGCATTCATGCTTACGCCGCCGGCTTTGGCACATTTCGTCCGCTGATGGAGAGCGGCGCGGTGCGCCTTCTGGCCATGTTCAACCGCGAGCGCTTCGCCGCGGTCCCTGACGTCCCCACCGTGGCCGAGGCCGGATATCCCGAGCTGGCCGCCGACGGGTTCAACGGGTTCTTCGGCAACGCCGGCATGAGCGCCGCCGTCCGCGACCGGATCGCCGCCGACGTGCGCGCCATCGCCGCCGATCCCGCCATTCAAGCGCGCCTCGCCGTGACCGCGCAATTGGCGCGGGCCAACGGGCCGGAGGCTTTCACCGCGATGATCGAGGCGCAGCGCAGGCAGATCGTGGAAATCGTGCGGGTCACCGGTGCAGTGCCCGGGCAATAATCCTACACCAGCGCGTCGAGAGCCTTTTTCAGCGCGCGCAGATCGCTCCACGCGAAACGTTTTGCGGTTTGGGATTTCAGCAGATAGTCGGGCTGCGGCATGGCCAGCGCCTGTATCCGCCGCGCCCCGCCCTCCCGCTGCATGGTGTAATCAAACCAGCCGCCGCGCGCGCGCATGGCGCTGTCGCGCAGGCCCAGAACGCCTTGGACAGCCGCGTCGCCCATGCAGACGAGAATATCGGGATTCGCCAAAGCGATCTGCCGCTCAAGGAACGGCAGGCAAACAGCAATCGCCGCCGCGGAGGGCGTTTGATTGCCCGGCGGGCGCCACGGCACAACATTGGCGAGATAAACCTGGGCGCGGTCCAGCCCGATGGACGCCAGCATTTTGTCAAGCAATTGCCCGGCGCGCCCGATGAAAGCGGCGCCCTGCCGGTCCTCCTCGTCGCCCGGCGCCCCGCCGACCATCATGATCCGCGCTTTCGGATTGCCGGCGTCAAAGACGAGACGGCCCGCCCGGCGTTTCAGCGAACTGCCGTCAAATGCCTCCAGCGCGGCGCGCAATTCCTCCAGCGTTTTCGCCGCGCCCGCGGCCTGCCGCGCTGTCTCCACCGCCGCCTCTTGAGTGAGCGCGGCGGCGGGCGGCGCGCTCAGGCGCTGCGGCGGGGCGTCCAACGCCCGGGCCGCCGCAAGCGGAGCGGGCGCAAACACGGGCGTCGCGGCCGCCGCACGCGCCATCTCCCTCGCGCCATCGGCGAAGCGGTCGTGCGGCGCCTCATCGACAGCGATATCGACGCCCATCTCCGCATACCAGCGCAACAGGCGCGCCAGATCGGCGGGCGGCAAAGCATCGGCATTGGCTGGGCTGGGGAACATCGCCAAACCCTAGGGCCTTTCGGAGGCGGTTTCGAGTCCCGCCCGGGATTGGCGGTTGCGGCGCAACGGTCTAAAAAAGCCAGCTGCGGGGAAAATTGACCTTCCGCCATTTAGTTCATATATAAACTATATCGCCGCCTCCCGCCCGGAGCCCGAAATGGCCGAAGCCGAACTGCCCCCCCGCGAAGCCATGGAATTCGACGTGGTCATCGTCGGCGCCGGCCCTGCGGGTCTCGCCGCCGCGATACGCCTCAAACAGGTGTCGCCGGAGGCCTCCGTTGTCGTCGTCGAAAAGGGCTCCGAGGCCGGCGCGCATATTCTATCGGGCGCGGTGATCGACCCCATCGGCCTCGACCGGCTGCTGCCGGATTGGCGAACCGATCCCGCAAGGCCTCTGATAACGCAGGTGAGCGAAGACCGCTTCTACTGGCTCGGACATTCCGGCGGCCTTCGCCTGCCCAATTTCCTGATGCCAAAGCTGATGAGCAATCACGGCAATTTCGTGGGATCCCTTGGCAATGTCTGCCGCTGGCTGGCAGCGCGCGCCGAGGCAATGGGCGTCGAAATCTATCCAGGCTTTTCGGCGACAGAAGTGCTTTATGGCCAAGCCGGCGAAGTCCTGGGGATCGCCACCGGAGATATGGGCGTGGGCCGCGATGGCAAGCCCAAGGCTTCGTTCACGCGGGGCATGGAGCTGCGCGGGAAATACACGTTGTTTGCCGAGGGCGCGCGGGGCTCGCTATCGAAATCGCTGATTGCCAAATTCGGCCTCGGCGAGGGACGCGAGCCGCAGAAATACGGCATCGGCCTCAAAGAGCTGTGGCAGCTCGATCCGGCGAAACACAAGCCCGGCCTTGTGCAGCATTCATTCGGCTGGCCGCTGGATAATTCGACCGGCGGCGGCTCGTTTCTCTATCACATTGAGGATGGCCAGGCCGTTGCCGGCTTCGTCGTGCATCTCAATTATTCCAACCCCACGCTGTCGCCGTTTGACGAGTTCCAGCGGTTCAAGACGCATCCGATGATCGCGCCGGTGTTTGAAGGCGCCAAACGCATCGCCTATGGCGCCCGCGCCATCACCGAGGGCGGATATCAGAGCGTGCCCAAACTCGTGTTTCCCGGCGGCGCGCTGATCGGCTGCGCGGCTGGCTTCGTGAACGTGCCGCGCATCAAAGGCTCGCACAACGCGGTGCTCTCAGGGATGCTTGCGGCGGAAAGCGTCGCGGCCGCGCTGGCGTCCAAACGCGCCGGCGACGTGTTGATGGACTACGAGGAGGGCTGGCGCGGCAGCGACATCGGCCGCGATCTTCACAAAGTCCGCAACGCGAAGCCCTTGTGGTCGAAATTCGGCACCCTGCTCGGCGTGACTCTCGGCGGCGCGGACATGTGGTGCAACGAGCTTTTCGGCTTCTCGCCCTTCGGCACGATGAGCCATGGCAAGCCCGACCACGCCGCGCTGAAACCCCTCTCCGCCGTGACGCCCATCGTGTACCCGAAGCCGGACGGCAAAATCTCCTTCGACAAGCTCTCCTCGGTGTTTGTCTCCAACACCAATCACGAGGAGGATCAGCCCTGCCATCTGCATCTGAAGGACGCTTCGATTCCCGTCGCCAAAAACCTGCCCGAATACGGCGAGCCCGCGCGGCTCTATTGCCCAGCGGGCGTTTACGAAATCACCTATGACGACGACGTGAAAAAGACCGGCGCGAAATTCGTCATCAACGCGCAGAACTGCGTTCACTGCAAAACCTGTGACATCAAAGACCCCGCGCAGAACATCGTCTGGACCTGCCCGGAGGGATCGGGCGGGCCGAATTATCCGAATATGTGAGGGGCGGCGGGCGGCAGGCTTATGCGACGCGGATCAAAGCCCGCCGCGAACGCGTCGGAAACGCGCCGTTTGAGCATTCCGCGGTCATCGCTTACAGGCTGACCGCGGCCAACGTTTTTTATGGGGGGCGCGGCTGTGAAACGCTCCGCCGGAATCGTGGTAGTGAAGACTGATAGCGCCCAAGCCCGCCGTCCTCACCGGAAACGCCCATGGAACCCTTCGATCTTTACTCGCCTGAAATCGATGCCGATCCTTTTCCCGGATACGAGCGCCTGCGCGAGGAGCATCCGTGTTATTGGAGCCCTTCGGCGGGGCTGTGGATACTCTCGCGGTACGAGGACATTTCGCGCGCCGCGCAGGACTGGGAAAGCTTTTCCTCCACGGGGGGCAATCTCATCGATGAATTGCCGGGCCGCGCCGGCGCAACACTGGGGACCACCGATCCGCCGCGCCATGACCGGCTCCGCGCCCTCAGCATGAAAGGCTTTTCGCGCAAGAGCACAGAGCAATTGACCGCGCCGGCATTGGAAATCGCGGACCGCGCGCTCGACGCTTTGCTGGCGAAAGAGGAGTTCGAATTTGTCGAGGATTTCTCCAGCCGGATCACCGTCGGGCTGTTGTTTAAAACCATGGGCCTGCCCGCCCGCGATCACAATGACATCCGCAAAAAAGTCATCCTCGCGATTTCCACGGACAAGCCTACGAAAGG
>JANYFM010000106.1 GCA_025362655.1 Hyphomicrobiales bacterium
ATCGCCGGGCTGCACGCCGATGCTGTGGATGCCGCTGCGCGGTTTCCGGCGGAGGCTGTCCAGGCCTTGAAGGATGAGCGGCTTCTCAGCCTGATCATTCCGCGCGGCCTCGGCGGCGAGGACGCGGATATTTCCGACATCGCGGAAATCTGCTGCACCCTCGGCCAGCATTGCGCCGCGAGCGCGATGATCTACGCGATGCACAATATCAAAGTGTCGAGTCTCGTTTCCCACGGCGCGGAGAGCCCGTGGCACCGCGAATTCATGGCGCGGATCGCGGCGGAGCAGCTGCTGGTGGCATCCGCCACGACCGAGGGCGGGATCGGCGGCGATCTGCGCAACTCCATTTGCGCGGTCGTGGTCGAGGGCGATTCTTTCACGCTCGAAAAGGACGCCACGGTGATATCCTACGGCGTTCATGCCGACGCTATTCTTGTGACTTCGCGCCGCGCGCCCGATGCCGCCCCGCCGGACCAGGTGATGACGGCTGTCACCCGCGATCAATACACGCTGGAGAAAACGACAGGCTGGGACACGCTGGGCATGCGCGGCACGTGCAGCGAGGGTTTCAAACTCAGGGCGCGCGGAGAAGCGCGGCAAATTCTGCCCAAGCCTTTCGCGGAAATCGCCGCGCAATCGATGCTCGCGGTCTCGCATCTGCTGTGGGCAAGCCTGTGGTGCGGCATCGCCACTAACGCGCTGACGCGGGCCCAATCCTTCGTGCGGGCCGAGGCGCGCAAAAAGCCGGGCGCAATGCCTCCCGGAGCTCTGCGCGTGGCGGAGGGCAACGCCAAGCTGCTGCGCATGCGCGCGGACACCGTTGACGGCCTCCGGCGTTTTGCCCGGGCGGGACGCGATGACGATGCGCTGATGTCAATGGGCTTCGCCGTCGCGATGAACAGCGTCAAGCTCAACGCGTCGAGAAGCGCGGTGGAGATCATCGGCGAATGCCTGATGGTCTGCGGCATTTTCGGCTACAAAAACGACACGCCTTTCAGCCTCGGCAGGCATCTGCGCGACGCTCATTCCGCCGCCATCATGATCAGCAATGACCGGATCGTCTCCAACACGTCGAACCTGCTGCTCGTCAACCGCATCGAAACCAGCCTGCATTCCTGACCCCCTGGAATACCCGCATGTGCAGCCACCACAGTTTTCTCGACGGCCTGATGTCCCACGGACTGCTGATCGACACCGGCATTGACGGACTCTACGGGCGCAGCGGCGCCTTTGAGGATGTGATCTCGCGCTTTGACGAATTGATCAGCGGCTTTGGCGGCGGCGACAACGCCGAAGTCGTGCGCTTTCCCCCGGGCATGAACCGCGCGCTGTTTGAGAAGAGCGGCTACATGAAAAGCTTTCCGCAGCTTGCGGGAACCGTTCACAGTTTTGACGGCGACGACAAGCAGCATGCGCGCCTGCTCGAAAAAATCGACGCCGGCGGGGATTGGGCGGGAGACCAGTCGGCGACGGATATCGTGCTCGCGCCCGCCGCGTGCTACCCGCTGTACCCGGCGGTCGCCAAACGCGGCGCGCTGCCGCCGGAGGGGCGGATTTACGATCTCAACTCCTATTGCTTCCGGCATGAGCCCTCAAAGGACCCGGCCCGCATGCAGATGTTCCGGATGCGCGAGTATGTCCGCATCGGCTCCCCGGAGCAGGTGATCGATTTCCGCAAGGTCTGGCTGGAGCGCGGGCGGGAGCTGATCGGCAGGCTCGGCGTTCCCTTTGACGTGGATGTCGCCAACGATCCGTTCTTTGGACGGGCGGGCCGCATGATGGCGTCGAGCCAGCGCGATCAGGGGCTGAAGTTCGAGCTGCTGATTCCCATCGAAAGCGTGGAGAAGCCGACGGCCTGCCTCAGCTTCAATTATCATCAGGATCATTTCGGCCTGCTCTGGGGCATCCAGACAAACACCGGCGATGTCGCGCATACCGCCTGCGTCGGCTTTGGCATGGAGCGTGTCGCGCTGGCGCTGTTCAAGCACCACGGCTTCGACACGCGGGCCTGGCCCAAAGCCGTGCGCGCCGCCCTTTGGGGCTGACCATGGCCGGGGTGTTTCCAGGACTTGACGCGAAAAGCTATCAGCCGCACGCGTTGCATCATCCAGAACGCGACTGGCCGCAGACCAATTGTCACACGGACCTTTGGATCGGGATTTTGCACGCGCGCGGCCTGCCGCCGGAAGCCGCGCTGGGCTTCACATCCATGCAGGATTTCGAGGGCGATCAGTTCACCTTCTTCAAAATTCCGCCGGAGGACCTTGAGGC
>JANYFM010000124.1 GCA_025362655.1 Hyphomicrobiales bacterium
CGGGCGACATTGCCGCCGAGTTTGGCCTGCCAATAAGCCCGCCGCGCCTTTGGCATCCGTCCGCCGCCGCATCCCTTGTGCTGATGCCAAAAGCAGCCATGCACAAAAATAACCGCTTTGCGCGAGGGGAACACCAGATCGGGCCGGCCCGGCAAATCACGCCGGTGCAGGCGGAACCGGTAGCCGAGCCGGTGCGCGGTCCGCCGCACCGCCATTTCAGGCTTGGTGTCGCGCCAGCGGATCAGCGCCATATTGGCGCTGCGTTCGGCTTTGCTGAGCGTGTCCATCGCCGGGGCAGCCTGCGGATAGGGTTGGGGCGGGGCGGAATTACAACACTCCGGCGCCGGCCCGATATAAGACGCGGCAAAGCCTATGGCGAGAGACGCAGGCCCTCCTTCGAAAGTTTATCGCGCCAGCCCCGGCGCCTCGCCACCCGCCGGTAGCGCCTCTATAAGCTGCGGGAGCCGCGACCAAAGCGCGCAGGAGCCGCCCATGACCGCCCCCGGCAAGGATCACGACGCGGAAAAGCGTGAAGACGAGGCGCTCAAGGCCCGCCTCGAAAAGCTCCAGAGCGCGGTCAGCGGCGCGCGGGGCGGGATTCAGGCTGAAGAGAAGCGCGAAGAGGCCCAAATGGCCGCCGGACAGGACAACGGACGCATGATGAGCCTTGCATTTCGCATGGTTTCGGACCTCGTGGGCGGCATTCTGGCCGGCGTCGGCATCGGCTGGGTGCTGGACCGGGCGCTTTCAACCTCGCCTTTCCTTTTGATCCTGTTTTCGCTGCTCGGCACCGCGGCGGGCTTTTACAACGTCGTGAAAGCGGCCTCGCCGCCTTCCAAGACTGGAAAAGACGCGTTGCCGCCCGAGCCCTAGGGAAAAGAGCCGGGCGGCGGTTGATTTTTGCCGCCGTCTGCGGCACTAGGCGCGCAGAGGCATGACGGAGACTTAAAAGTGGCGGCTGAGGGGGGATCGGCGATTGACCCGATCCATCAATTCAACATCGTGGAATACGGCGCGGTCGACCTGTTCGGACGCCATTTCGCGTTCACGAATTCGGCGCTCTACATGCTTCTCGGCGTGGGCCTTATCGCGCTGGTGATGATTTACGGCTCGCGCTCCTCCGCGCTGGTGCCCGGCCGCATGCAGACGCTGGCCGAAATGGCCTATCAATTCGTCGCGGGCATGGTGCGAAGCTCCGCCGGCGAGGCCGGCATGAAATTCTTCCCGATGGTCTTCTCGCTGTTCATGTTCATTTTGATTTTGAACATCATCGGGCTCATTCCCTACACGTTCACCGTCACCAGCCACATCATCGTCACGGTCTGTCTCGCGCTGATTGTGTTCCTCACGGTGCTGGTTGTCGGCTTCGCCAAAAACGGTCTCGGCTTTTTCAATCTGTTTCTCCCCTCGGGCGTGCCGTGGTGGACGCTGCCGCTGGTCGTGCCGATTGAGATCATCTCCTTCCTGTCGCGGCCGATCAGCCATTCCGTGCGTTTATTCGCCAACATGCTGGCCGGGCACATCACGCTGAAAGTGTTCGGCGGATTTGTGGTGATGCTGCTGGGCGCCGGCGGCTGGGCGATCATTTCGCCGCTGCCGTTCGTCTTCATCGTCGGCCTGATGGCGCTGGAACTGCTTGTGGCTTTCCTTCAGGCCTATGTCTTCGCCATGCTTACCTGCATGTATATCAACGACGCCCTGCACCCCGGCCATTGACGGGACGGGCCGTTCCGCCTCATCCAACCCCTAAAGCAACCCAAAGGAATGATATTATGGACGCAGCATCCGCGAAATTGATCGGCGCCGGCCTCGCCGCCATCGGCACCGGCGCCGCCGCCATCGGCGTCGGCAATCTCTTCGGCCAGTTCCTCCAGGGCGCCCTGCGCAACCCCTCGGCGGCTGACGGCCAGTTTGGCCGCCTGATTTTCGGTTTCGCCGTGACCGAAGCTCTGGGCATTTTCGCCCTGCTCATCGCCTTCCTGCTGCTGTTCGCGGTCTGAGGCTTTTAACGTCAATGGCTTGAACGGCGGCGCAGCGGGCGCCGCCGGCAGCGGGATTTCCATCCATGGCCGATACGAAACCCGGCGCGCCCACGGCGCATGCGACGCAGGATGCCGGCGGGCACAAGGCGGGCTTTCCGCCGTTTGACGCGGCAACCTTTCCCTCGCAGCTTCTCTGGTTCGTTCTCGCCTTCGGCGCGCTCTATCTGCTGATGTCGAAGGTCGCGCTGCCGCGTCTTGCAGCTATTATCGATAACCGGCAGAACAAAATCTCCGGCGATCTTGACAACGCCGCCCTGATGCAAAAGCAGGCTGACGACGCCGCCAAAGCCTATGAAAAGACTCTGGCCGACGCCAAGGCCCGCGCCCAGACGCTTGGCCAGGAGGCAAGCGCCAGGGCAGCCTCGGAAGCCGATGCCAAGCGCAAGACAATCGAGAGCGATCTTAACGCCAAACTCGCCGCCGCTGATACGCAGATCGCCGCCGCCAAAGCGCAGGCGATGGGCAATGTCGAAGCCATCGCCCGCGATGCCGCCGCCGCCATCGTGCAGCAGCTCACCGGCAAAGCGCCGGGGGCGGACGCGATCGCCGCGGCGGTCGCCGCCCTCAAGACATCGTGAGCGGAGCGCCCCATGCATTTCGATGCTGAATTCTTCGTCGCCGCGGGTTTTGCCGTCTTCCTGATGCTGCTTGGCTATCTCGGCGTCCACCGCCAGGCGGCCGGCGCGCTCGACGCCCGCATCAAGAAAATCGAAGACGAGCTTGCCGAGGCCAAGCGCCTGCGCGTCGAGGCCGAGGCGGTGCTCGCCTCGTACAAAAAGAAAGCCGCCGACGCCGAGGCGGAAGCCGCCGCCATCGTCACCCAGGCGAAGCTCGAAGCGGAAGCCATCGCCAAAGAGACCGCCGCGCGCATGGCAGATTTCGTCGAGCGCCGCCGCAAACAGGCCGAAGCCAAAATCGCCATGGCCGAGGCGCAGGCAACCTCCGAAGTGCGCGCCGCCGCCGCCGAAGCCGCCGTGAAGGCCGCCGAAAGCGTCATCCGCGGCCAGACAGCGGGCGCCGCCGGGGCTGAGCTGGTGGGACGCGGCATTCAGGATTTGAAGCGCCTTATGAACTGACGCGTTTCAGTCCGAACGAATCAAGCCCCGGAGCGATGCTTCGGGGCTTTTCTTTGGGCTTCGCGGGCGCGCTGCCTTTAGCGCCTTCCGGTCTTCGGCGGCGCGCAGGTGTAACCGATGTGGCACCCGGTAAAATCCTTCGTCGGCGCATAGGCGGGCGTGGTTTCCTCGCCCCTCGGGCAGGAGGCTTGGGTCCAGACGTAACGGTCATAGGCGTTATCGCTGGTCGAAAGCACCACGGCGCCGCGCGCCGCAACAAGTTTGCGCGCGCCCCCGCAATCCATTTTGCGCGTGTCCGGCCGCGATTGCGCCAGCGCGGCTGAGGCAAACGCGGCGCAGGCGGGAACGAGAAGTGCGATCACAAAGCGCGCGCTTTTCACAGCGGTCTCCCGGCAAACCTTTCGGCGGTCAAGCCCTTAAGCAAACCCCGCTTTCAGCCGCTCCGGAGTGAAAGGCGCCTGGCGCAGCCGCACGCCCGTCGCGTCATAAATCGCGTTGCCGACCGCCGCCGCGAAGGGGCGCATCGTGCCTTCTCCCGCGCCGGATGGAACGATGTTCGGCATGTTGATCAGCACGATTTCGATGCTCTCCGGCGCCTCGGACATATCGAGGATCGGATAAGTCTCCCAATCCACGGAGGTGACAGCCTTCTCGTTGAATTTTACTTCCTCGTGCAGGCAGCGCGACAGCGACTGGCAGATGTTGCCCTCAATCGTCATGGTCAATTGTTTGGGGTTGATAATCACGCCGCAATCATGCGCGACGGTGATTTTGCGTCCCCAGACCTTGCCGGTCTTGAGGTTCACCTCGACATCCGCGACGACGGCGACGCGCGTGCCGTTGCGCTGGGCATAGGCAATGCCCTGGCCGCGCGCGATATCGCCCGAAGCCTGCTTGCGCGCGGCGGTGCGCGGCTGCCATCCGGCTTTTTCGGCGGCGGCCTTTACCACCGCGAGATCGCGCGGCTCCTTCAGATGTTTCATTCGGAAGGCCACGGGATCCGTGTTGGTCGCAAAGGCCACCTCATCCATGAAGCTTTCGCTTGCGAAGTGGATTTGCGGCCCGAGCGGATCGCGCAGATGCGCGCCGCGCAGCGGGGAAGCGCGGTCGAGCAGCGGCGGCACCGTCTCCCACGTCTTGCGCTTGGCGGAAAATCCGTAGGATTCCTCCGGTGTGTTGAAAATATGCGTCGGCTTCAGCGCCACGCCGGTCATATGCCCGGCGAGGTTGTCGTGCGGCTGGCTCTCGTTGCTGTTCACATCAAGGCGTGAAAAGCCCTTTGACGAGAAATCCCAAGCCGTGACATTGCCGTCCTTGTCGATCGCCGCGCGGGCTTTATGCGTCGAGGCGGGCCCCTTCGGATCCCACCCCGTCGAATCCGCGCGCGAATAAATGAGGCGCACCGATTTGCCGGTGATTTTGGCGATCAGCGCCGCATCCGCCGCCGCGTCTCCCGCGTCATTGCGGCCATAACAGCCGGGGCCGGGCACCCATATGCCCCGCACCTTGTCCTTCGGCAGACCGAGCATGGCGGCGGCGCCTTCCGCCGTGAAATGCGGCTTCTGCGAGCCGCTGTAAAGCACCGCCTCGCCGCCGGGCTTCAGTTCGATGACAGCACAGGCCGGACCCATGCTGGCATGCGACTGGAAAGGCCATTCATAGGAGGCCTCGACGACTTTCGCGGCATTCTTAAAGGCCTCGTCGACATCGCCGACAACTTTGTCGCCGCCTTTGGCGATGACCGGCGCGGCACGGATGTGATCATAGATTTTTGTGTGGCCGGGGAAGGGGGGCTTCACATCCGACCAGGTGACTTTAAGCTGCCGCGCGGCTTTCACCGCGTCATATTCACGCGGCGCGGTGACAGCGAGGAACGCCTGTTCGCGCACGATCTGGACGCCGGGAATGTTTTTCACCGAGGCCTCATCGACACTGACCGGCGAGGCTCCAGCCACGGGCGGGCGGATCACCCGCGCGTGAATCATGCCGGGAACTTTGATGTCGACAACGAAATCGCCGGTTCCCGTGACCTTCGGCGGCACATCGCGGCGCAACGGGGAGGTGCCGATGACCTTGTAATCGGCGACGCTCTTGCGGACGCCGGTGCCCTTGACGAACAGCGCGTTGCCGATCTGCTTGTTCCACTCCAGCTGCGTGTCGAAAAAGCGCTCGCCGATCAGCTCGCCGTAAGTGACCTTCTTCGCGCCGTCGGTCTTCGACATGACGACGCCGTTGGCAACCGTGAGCTGGTCCGCCGGGACGCCCAAATGTTTCGACGCCATCTGGACAAGCTGCCAGCGCGCCTCCGCCGCCGCGCTGGCCAGCGCCACGCCGCCCAATTGAATGCCGGTCGAGCCCGACGCGCCGCCCTGATTGACGCTGGTGCCGGTGTCGCCGGCGAGAATGTCAACGCGCTCGATGGGGAGATCGAGCTCCTCGGCGACCATCTGCGCGCAGCCAAGGTCGGTGCCCTGGCCCATATCCATCTTGCCCCAATAGCAGACGGCGCCGCCGTCGGCGCGGATGCTGATATAAGACGATAGGTTCTCCGGGATCAGCGGCGGGCGCTTATCGGCGCCAAACACAGCGGCGCGGGCTTTGCCGCCCGGCAGCACCACGGAAACGGTGAGCGCGCCGGCGCCCGCAATCAATGAACGGCGGTTGATCTGCATGTTCATGTTGGCCTCCCTCACGCCTGAGCCGCGCGCTTGATCGCGCGGAGCATGGAAATATGCGTGCCACAGCGGCACTTCAGGCCGGTGAGGGCCTCGCGGATCTGCTTGTCGGTCGGCTTCGGCGTCTCCTCCAGCAGGGCAACAGAGGTCATCACCCAGCCGTTCAGGCAATAGCCGCATTGCGGCACCTGCTCGTCGATAAAGGCCTGCTGCACCTTATGCGGCTTGCCGTCCTTCTGAATGCCGGCGAGCGTGGTGATTTTCCGGCCATCGAGAGAATCGACCGGCGTCACGCAGGAGCGCGTCGGCACACCGTCCACCAGCACCGTGCAGGCGCCGCACTGGGCGAGGCCGCAGCCGAATTTGGGGTTGCGCAGCCCGAGATCGTCGCGCAGCGCATAAAGCAGCGGCATATCGGCGTCCGCATCAATGCCGTGCGCCTTCCCATCCACGTTCAGAGTGATTTTGGCCAAGGGTTCCTCCTATCGACGTCCGCAATTTCCGCGCCGGATCGACACCATTGTCGCCTGGTTTCGCGCGGCAGTCCAGCGCGGCTGTGATCTGGTGTCTTGTTTCCCCGGCGCCATCCCCCTATGGTCCCGCCAATCCACAACAAGCCCGCGTCCTCGCCGCCGGCAAACGCGAGGCTTTCCATGGCCGACGACGCCCCCAAACGCCCCAAACGCCAGGTCATCACCGATCAGGAGGCGCTCCAGTTTCATTCGCGCGGACGTCCCGGCAAGCTGGAAATTATCCCCACCAAGCCCATGGCGACAGCGCGCGATCTCTCTTTGGCTTATTCGCCCGGGGTCGCCATTCCCGTTCTGGCCATCGCCGCCGATCCATCGACCGCTTTTGATTACACAACCCGCGGCAACATGGTCGCGGTCATCACCAACGGCACCGCCATTCTCGGCCTCGGCAATCTCGGCGCGCTCGCCTCCAAGCCCGTCATGGAGGGCAAGGCGATCCTGTTCAAACGCTTTGCGGACATTGATTCCATTGATCTTGAGGTCGATACCGAGGACGCCGAGGAGTTCATCAACGCGGTGAAATTTCTCGGACCCTCGTTCGGCGGCATCAACCTTGAGGATATCAAGGCGCCCGAGTGCTTTATCATCGAAGAGCGCCTCCGCGAGCTCATGGACATTCCCGTGTTCCATGATGATCAGCACGGCACCGCTATCATTTCGGCGGCGGGCCTGCTCAACGCCATCCACCTCACCGGGCGCGACATCAAGAAAACCAAACTCGTCTGCAACGGCGCCGGGGCCGCGGGCATCGCCTGCCTTGATCTTATCAAAGCCATGGGCTTTGCCGCAGAAAATGTCATCCTCTGCGACACCAAGGGGGTCATTTACCGCGGGCGGACCGAGGGCATGAACCAGTGGAAATCCGCCCATGCCGTGGAGACCGGCAAACGCACGCTCGCCGAGGCGATGGCTGGCGCGGATATTTTCTTCGGGCTCTCCGTCAAAGGCGCGGTGACGCCTGAAATGGTGCGCTCGATGGCGCCCAACCCCATCATCTTCGCCATGGCCAATCCCGATCCCGAAATCACGCCGGAGGAGGCGCAGGCCGTCCGCGATGACTGCATCGTCGCGACGGGGCGCTCGGACTATCCCAACCAGGTCAACAACGTTCTCGGCTTTCCCTATATTTTCCGCGGCGCGCTTGATGTGCGCGCCACCACCATCAACATGGAAATGAAAATCGCCGCGGCCATCGCGCTCGCCGAACTGGCGCGCGAGGATGTGCCCGACGAGGTCGCCGCCGCCTACGACGGCGCGCGCCCGCGCTTCGGCCGCGAATACATCATTCCCGTGCCCTTTGATCCGCGCCTCATCAGCGTGATTCCCGTCGCGGTCGCCAAGGCCG
>JANYFM010000160.1 GCA_025362655.1 Hyphomicrobiales bacterium
CGGCGGCCTCGGCATCCTTGGCCGCGGCCTCGCGGCGGCGCGCCTGCTGCTCAAAGGCGGGCGCGGCATCCGCATATTTTCGGATGCGGGCGCGCACAGCGGCAAAATCGGCGTTGGCGAGCGCGCCGCTGGGCGCCGAAAGATAGACCGAGCGCGGCTGGTCCCAGTCCAAGCCATTGGCCTGAATAATATTGTCGAGCTGCCAGCGCTGTTCGGTCCAGCGCCGGGTCAAAGGACCGCCGTGATGGGCGGGCGCGCCGACGGACACGGCGGCTGTCGCGGTTGCCGTCGCGGCGCGCGCCTGCGCCAATTCCACGTTTTGCGCGGCAGCGGCGCCGGCGCTTCCGGCCGCGGCGGCGGCAAGCGAAGCGGTTTGCAGAAACTCGCGGCGGCGCATGGCATCCTCCCTGGCAGGTCCGGGCGGATTTTCGCGCCCAATGCGCGCCAGTTTAGGACGGGGGCGCCAAAGCGCAAGCGCCCTTATCGTTGCCAGCGCCCTTTGCGTTGACAGCGCTTGGCGTTCAAATCCCGCGCGGGCTCATTTGCGGGTTCAGGCTGCCACCGGGCCCCGCTTTAATTGGGAGCCAGCGCCTTTTTGATCCGCGCGACGATGCCGGGGGGCGCTGCATAGACTTTGGCAACGAGCTTTTCGACTTCGTCCCCCGGAACGGGATCGACCTCAAGGGCCGCTTTTTTGGCGTCCGCCAGCAATTCAGGATCGCGCAATGTCTCCAAAAAGGCTTTGCGCAGAACCGCCACGCGCTCGGCGGGAACCTCGGGCGCGACAACATAGGGCCGCCCGAAAACCTCTTGGCTGAAGAACAGCTCCAGCATGGCGCGCTGCTCATCGGTTTTGGCGAAGCTCATGACGTTGGGAATGCCCTGGGCATTCAAGTCCGCATGGCCGCGCGCATGGGTCTGGGCGAGGAGACGCATGGTGGAGTTGGGCCCGCCGAACCAGCCTGAATTGGTGACGCTGACCGACGGCCAGGCGAGCCCGCAGGCGCCGGAGACCTCATTCTTGTCAATGGCGAGGCCGATTTCCCGGCTGCCGGGATAGCCGACCACGAGTTTGAATTTGGTGCCCAGCACCGCGTTGAGCACGGCTGGAAAATCCGACGTGGAGCTGGAGTTTCCCGCGCCCGCCAGCAGCTCCTTTTCAAACACTTGTTCGAAGGACGTGACCGCGGCGTCTTTGCGCGCGACGCAGACGTAGACATCGTTGTTGGCGCTGACGATATATTGCGATTTTGACGGATCGTGTTTCACCGGCGCCGATCCGATCAGCGGCTCCAGCGGGGCGCCGCCGTAGAGCGCGCCCACGAACGTGCCGTCTTTGGGCGCGACATTGTAGATGTAATTGGCCGCAATGTTGCTGCCAGCGCCCGGCATGTTGGAAACGATAATGCCGGGATTGCCCGGCATGTGCCGGGGCAAATGCCGCTGGATCAGCCGCGCATAGGTGTCGTATCCGCCGCCCGGCGTTGAGCCGACAAGCAGCGTGATGTTTTTGCCGGCATAAAAGTTTCCCGCCGCCTCCTGCGCCTGAGCCGCGGAGCCGCAGGCAAGCCCCGCCAGCGCCGCGATCACGCCGTGTGCCAGCCCCCAATTGCGCATCGTTTCCCCGCCCCGCCGCGAAAACGGCTTCCATTCAGCCAATCAGAAGCCGCCCGCCGCGTCCAGAGCGGATCAAGCGCGTTCGACAAGTTCGAGCATCGCCGGCAGACAGACGCCCGCCAGATCGTATTTTTCGGTCACCGCGCGCCGCGCGGCATAGCGCAGGGCCTGGTATTTTCCAGGGCTGGCCAGCGCCTCAATCAGAGTTCGCGACCAGCCCTCGACATCAAAGAAATCCGCCAGCAGTCCATTCACGCCGTGTTCGATCACCTCCTCCACCGGAGGGGTGCGCGACCCCACAACAAGCGCGCCGGCGCTCATCGCCTCCAGCATCGACCACGAGAGAACGAAGGGATAGGTGAGATAGGCGTGAACGCGCGACACGCGCATGAGATCGGCGAATTTGGCATAAGGGATCAGTCCGGTGAAATGCACGCGCTGGAGATCAAGCCTGTCGCCAACCTCCGAAAGCATGACTTCCTTCCAGCTTCGCCCGTCCGGCGGGCGCTGGCCGTAAGCGGCTCCCTCGCCGCCGACAATCACCACACGGGCATTCGGCCGCGCGGCCAGAATCTTCGGCAGCGCGCGCATGAATATGTGAAAGCCGCGGTAGGGCTCAAGCTGGCGGTTGACGAAAGTGAGAATCTCTTCTCCGGCGCGCAATACGGGAATGGCGCCGCCAAGGTCCGCGGCGGCATCGGGCGCGGGCGCCAGCGCAACGGTGTCGATGCCGTCATGGATAACCTCGATGCGCTCGCGAAAACCGGCAGGAAACGTGCCCGCCTGCCAGGCCGTCGGCGCGACAATGCGGTCGGCGGAGGCCAGCGCCAGCAGCAGGCCCGCCGTGCGCGCCACGACGTTCATCCGCGTCGGGAATTCCAGCTTTTGGAACTCGGGATCGAAGTCCACGTCCCTGCCGCGTGTCGCATAGAAAAATTCCGCGTAAAGGATAAGCTTCGCGTCCGGCCAGACCTCTTTGAGGAAAAACGTTTCGCCCCAGCCGATATGGCCGCAGATCACGTCAGGGGTGAATTTCATTTGGTCGCGCAAATGGCGCGCGGCGGCGGCGGTGATTTCCGCGCGCTGAAGCCGCCGCGCCATGTCTGTCGCGTAGTGGAACACGCTCCGGTCCGGCTCGGGCGCGTCAAACTTATAGCGCAATGTGCGGATGGCGGTCGGCGTTTGCGCGTTCTGAGCCGCGAGCGCCAACACCTCATGGCCCCGCGCCGCGAGCGCCGGCGCGAGGTGCTTGTATTGCGCCGGAAAGTTTTGATGGACAAACAGGATGCGCAAGGCGGGTCACGCTCCTACGCCGGCTTTTTCAGCCGCACCACATTGTGCAAAATCTGGTCCGCGCTGTCGAAAAACCGGCGCACGCCGCGCGCGGCCTGGCGGATGCGCTGTTCGTTCTCGACAATGGCGAGGCGCACGTGATCGTCGCCGAACTCGCCAAAGCCGATGCCGGGGGAAACCGCCACATCGGCCTTCTCGATCATCAGTTTGGAGAATTCCAGCGAGCCGAGATGGCGGAATTTTTCCGGCACCGGCACCCACGCGAACATGGTCGCCCGCGGCGCGGGAATTTCCCACCCCGCCTGCGCAAAACTCTCGACCAGCACATCGCGGCGCCGGCGGTAAACCGCGCGCATTTCGTTGATGCAATCGACAGGGCCGTTGAGCGCCGCCGCGGCCGCCACCTGGATCGGCGTGAACGCGCCGTAGTCGAGATAGGATTTAACCCGCGCCAGCGCCGCCAGAAGCCGCTCATTGCCGACCGCAAAGCCCATCCGCCAGCCCGCCATGGAAAAGGTTTTGGACATCGAAGTGAATTCGACCGTCACATCCACCGCGCCGGGCACTTGGAGCACGGAGGGCGGCGGATTATCGTCGAAATACACTTCGGCATAGGCGAGATCGGACAGAATAAAGATTTCATGCCGTTTCGCGAATGCCACCAGCTCCTTGTAGAAATCCAGCGAGGCGGTTTTCGCCGTTGGGTTGGCGGGATAGCAGGTCACCACCGCGATCGGCTTGGGAATGGAGTGCACGACCGCGCGCTCCAAATTGACGAAAAAATCCGGCGTCGGGTCCGCATTGACCGAGCGGATCACGCCCCCGGCGATCAGAAAGCCAAAGGCGTGAATGGGATAGGACGGGTTTGGCACAATCACGACATCGCCCGGCGCGGTGATGGCCTGCGCCATATTGGCAAAGCCCTCTTTCGAGCCGAGCGTCGCCACCACCTGGGTGTCCGGATTGAGTTTCACGCCGAAGCGCCGCTCGTAATAGCCGGCCTGGGCGCGGCGCAGGCCGGCGATGCCCTTGGACGCGGAATAACGGTCGGTGCGCGGCTTGCCGACGGTTTCCACCAGTTTGGCGATGACATGGGCGGGCGCCGGCAAATCCGGATTGCCCATGCCGAGGTCGACGATATCAGCGCCATTGGCGCGGGCCTGGGCTTTCAGCCGGTTCACCTGTTCGAAAACATAGGGCGGCAGGCGCTTGACGCGGTGGAAATCGCTCATGGGAACACCTCGCGGATTCCGGCGGAAAGTTAGCGGATATCAATCGGCGGGTCTATGTTTGGCCGGGGCGGCCCGTTAGTTGCGGACCGGCCGCGGCTCCACCACGCAGGTGATCAGGCAGGGCTTTGGCTTTTTGACCGGAAGGACCTTCGGCGCATAGGCGACGGATTTGACCGGGCCCTTGGGCGCCGCCCGCGCGCCGATGCGGTCATGGCGGGCCCGCGCGCCATCAAGTTCAGCCTCTTTGGCTTTAATCTCGTCAAACGTCATGATGCGCGTGGCCGGCTCGGGTTTTGCCGCGCCCAGCGGGATATATTGCAGGGAATCATCGCTCGGGCGGGATTTTTTAACAAAATCGGCGGGCTCGACGGGGTCGGCGCGCAATTTGAAATTGGCAATGACCTCAATCGGCGTCTCCGTCGATGTTGTCGGGCGTTTTTTAGCCTTTTCCTGCGCCCGCGAAGGGCCGCCCGCGCCAAGCCAGCCACCCAAACAGATGGCGGCGAGGAGGAAATGAATCGGAAGGCGGATTGTCATCGGGGTTTCATGGCATGAATGGATGAATTTCGCGAGCGCCCGGAGAAACGGAGGCGCTATTGGTCAAAGGAGGCATTTGTGCGCAGGCGATAAACCCGTATTATGGCAAAAAAGCCAGCGATGCCGGTCTTGATGCCGGCTGTGGGTCCAGTCGAAAGAGTATGAGATGGCAGCCGCCCCAAAAAAATCCGGAGCGAAACCCTCCCGGGATCGGCGCAAAACGCCCAAAGCCGCCGCGCCTGAAAATACCGCGCCGCGCAAGCACGCCGCTGCCAAAAAGGCCGATGCGCCCCACAAGCCTGCCGCCTTGAATGCTGAGGCCATTCAGCCCGGCCTGCCGCCGGCTAAGGCGCCGCCGCTGGCTAAAGCGCTGGCTGCTCCTATCGCCCCGTCGGAAGCGGCCAATCCCCCGTCCGGCCCGAATTTCGACCTTCTTGCCGCCAATCTCAGCCGTCTCGTCAACGAGGGCGCGCGGGTCGCCTCCGCTTATGCCGAAGGCAACCGCAATGCGAAGTTTGATTCCGGCTCGGCGGATTCTGTCGGCGACATCGCCCGCACTCTGGGAAGCATCGCCGAATATTGGATGGCCGATCCCAAACGCAGCCTCGCGGCGCAATCGGGCATCGCCGGCAATTTCATCGAATTGTGGTCGCGCACCCTGCACCGCCTGTCCGGCGAAACCGTCGACCCGCTGATCCCCGGCGACCCCCAGGACAAGCGTTTTTCCGATCCGCAATGGCGGGAAAATCCGGTGTTCGATTTTCTCCGCCAAGCCTATTCGATGACAACACGCTGGGCCGGCGATCTCGTTGACCATGCCGAGGACGTCGATCCGCAAACGCGCGCCAAAGCGCAGTTCTACCTCCGCCAGATCGCCGGAGCGGTTTCGCCATCGAATTTCCTGCCCACCAATCCCGAATTGCTGCGCGAAACCATCCAGGAAAACGGCGGCAATCTCGTGCGCGGCATGCAAATGCTCGGCAGCGACATCGAGGCGGGCCATGGCCAATTGCGCATCCGCCAGGCCGACGGTTCGAAGTTCCAGCTCGGCGTCAACATGGCGATGACGCCGGGCAAAGTTGTGTTCCGCAACGATTTGCTGGAGCTCATCCAATACGCGCCGACGACGCCTTCCGTCTTCAAACGCCCGCTGCTGATCGTGCCGCCGTGGATCAACAAATTCTATATTCTCGATCTCAATCCCCAAAAGAGCTTCGTGCGATGGGCGGTTGCGCAAGGGATCACCGTCTTTGTCGTGTCCTGGGTCAATCCGGACAGGCGGCAGGCTGAAATGGGTTTCGACGCTTACGCGCGCGACGGCATTTTGGCGGCGGTCGGCGCGATTGAACAGGCGACGGGGCAGAGCGATGTCGCCGCCATCGGCTATTGCGTCGGCGGCACGCTGCTGGCGGTGACGCTCGCCTATATGGCGGCGGTCGGCGACAAGCGTATATCCGCCGCGACGTTTTTCACCACGCAGGTTGATTTCACCGATCCCGGCGATCTCAAACACTTCGCGGACGAGACGCAAATCCGCTCCATCGAAGCCGCGATGGAGGAGCCGGGCTATCTCGAAGGCGGCCAGATGGCGGCGGCCTTTAATATGCTGCGGCCGAATGAGCTTATCTGGTCCTACGTCGTCAACAATTACGTCAAAGGCAAAGAGCCGCCGGCCTTCGATCTGCTGGTGTGGAACGCGGATTCGACGCGCATGCCCAAAGCCAATCATTCCTTCTATCTGCGCAATTGCTACCTTGATAACACGCTGACCAAAGGCGAAATGACAATCCTCGGCCAGCGTCTGGACCTCAAACGCGTCGCCATCCCGATCTACAATCTGGCGGCGCGCGAGGATCATATCGCGCCGGCGCGCTCTGTGTTCACCGGGGCGAAATTCTTCGGCGGCCCCATGCGTTACGTGCTGGCCGGCTCCGGCCACATCGCCGGCGTTGTGAACCCGGCGGAAACCCCGAAATACCAATATTGGACCGGCGGTCCGCCGCAGGGCTCCTTCGACGAGTGGTTGGCGGGCGCAACGGAAAATCCCGGCTCCTGGTGGGGCGATTGGCTGGCCTGGCTGACGCAAAGCGCGCCCGCCAAAACCGCCCCGCGCATTCCCGGCGACGGCGCGCTGACACCGCTTTGCGATGCGCCCGGCGAATATGTGCGCGTCAAGGCGTAACCCCGGCGGCGGGTCTGATTGGCAGATGGAGGCATGTGGCGCCCGCCGCGGCAATTGGCTAATCTGCCGGCGAATTGGCAATTCCAGGAGAGTTCCATGGACGGGATCAGAGTCAACGGTTTGCGCGGCGTCGAGCTCGGCGTCTTCGATCTCAAACAATCCGCCGCCTTTTACCGCGGTGTCTGGGGTCTGGAGGAGGCATCCGCGCAGGGGGATGCGATGTTTCTGCGCGGCACCGGGCGCGAACATCACATACTCACCCTGCGCGAGCGTCCGCGCGCCGGCCTTGCCGCGATGAATTTCTCAGCGCGCGACTCCGGGGTCGTCGAGGCCCTGCACGCCAAAGCCAAAAGCCTCGGCGCGAAAATAACCGCCGCCCCCAACGCGCTTCCGGCCATCGCCGGCGGCGGTTACGGCTTTTCCATTGAGACGCCCGACGGCCTGACGCTCAGCATTTCCGCCGATACGGCGCTCCACGCCGATACAATCATCGACCGTTCAAAGCCGGAAAAGCTCGCGCATATCGTGCTCAATTCCGAGGATGTGGAAAAGCAGACACGCTTCTTCTGCGACGTTTTGGGCTTTCGCCTGTCGGATGCCACCGAGCGCATGGATTTCGTGCGGTGCAGCACCAGTCACCATTCCATCGCCGTCGCCCGCAGCACAGGCGCGGGCGTCAACCACATGGCCTATGAAGTGCCCAGCTTCGACGGCCTCATGCGCGGCGCGGGACGGCTTAAACAAAACGGCTACGACATCGAATGGGGCGTCGGCCGCCACGGCCCCGGCGACAATATTTTCACCTATTTCGTCGAGCCCAATGGCTTCGTCACCGAGTACACCGCCGAAGTCGAGCAGATCGATGAGGCCACGCATATGCCCAACGACGCCGCCTATTGGTCGCGCAAAATGCCGATGCCTGACCGCTGGGGCATGGCGATCCCCAGCAAACGGCTGCGTGAAGCCATGCAGGGCGATCTCGTGCGCGATGCCAATCTGCGCTGCGAGGACATTATTTCCCGCAAAATGGCGGGCTGAACCGCGCGGCCGCGTGCCCGCAAAATCAATTCAAGGGGAGCCAGCGTCCATGCGTTTTTGCAGATTTGACGATGACCGCTACGGCGTCGTGTCGGGTGACAAGGTCCACGATATCACCGCCGCGGTTGATAAAATCCTCGCCGGTCACAAGCCGCCGCGCCACGGCGACCCCATGATGGCGCATTTCGGCGCCGTGCGCGCCGCTGTCGGCGATGGCGGCTCATTCCCTGCAAAGCCGCTGGCGTCCGTCACTTTGCTGAGCCCGGTGGCGCGCCCTTCAAAGCTGATCGCGGCGCCAACCAATTATCACGCCCATGTCGCCGAGATGAACGCGCGCACGCCGAACCGCCCGCCGGGCAAAGGCATCCGCGAATCCGGGCTGTTTCTCAAGGCCAATTCCGCCATGGCCGGCGCCGGCGAGGGCGTCGCGCTGCGGTTTCTCGACAGGCTGACCGAGCACGAGCTGGAATTCATGATCGTCATCGGAAAACAGGGCTCGCAAATTCCCGAGGACAAAGCGCTGGATCACGTGGCGGGATATTGCCTCTCCCTCGACATGACCGTGCGCGGCGGCGAGGAGCGCTCATTCCGCAAATCCATCGACACTTACGCGGTGATCGGCCCGTGGCTGGTGACGAAAGACGAGATTGCCGATCCCAACGACATCCCCTTCAAACTATTCGTGAACGGTGAGCTGCGCCACAACGCCCACACCAACGATCTCATATTCAACTGTCAGAAGCTGATCTCCCTCGCCTCGGAATTCTACACGCTCTATCCCGGCGATGTGATTTTCACCGGCGCCCCCGCCGGCGTCGGGCCGGTGAAACCCGGCGACATCATGACCGCGGAATGCGCCGCCATCGGGCCGATGGTGGTGAAGTGCCGGGCTTATGAGAACCCTGGGGTTTGAGCGCGGCGGGATGATGAGACAACCCGCGCGCGGGAGGGAATAATGCCCGAATTCGCCCTCGCCAATCTCGCCACAGAGGATGGCGAGCGCGCCGCGCTCGTGGCCGGCGGACGCGTTTATCGCCTCGACCGGCTCGGCGCCGGCTTTCCCGCCTGCGGGCTGCGCGCGCTGATGGTCGATTGGGACGCTGTGCTGGCGCGCTGCGCCGCGCTGGCCGACGATCCCGCCGCCAACGCGCTTGTCGAACACCCCCGCTATGAAGCGCCGATTCGCTTTCCCAACAAGCTCGTCTGCGTCGGCGCTGTCTACAGCGACCATCTCCAACAGTTCGGCCTGCCGGCGGAACGCTGGCCGAATATGCCGATGTTCCTGCGCCCGCCCTCAACCTCGATTGTCGGGCCGGGCCGCACCGTGCGCATTCCCGCGATGACCCGGCAGTTCGATTGGGAGATCGAGCTTTGCGCGGTGATCGGCAAACCCATTAAAAATGCCGATGACGAAACGGCGCGCGGCGCCATCGCCGGCTATACAGTCGGGATCGATTTCAGCTGCCGCGATCTGCTCGACCGCGGCTCGGCCATCGGCGTCGATCTCGTGCGCGCCAAGGCGCAGGACACAATGGCGCCAATGGGGCCTGTCCTCGCCCCCGCGCGTTTCGTCGGCGACCCGCAAAATCTGACGCTGCGGCTGTGGGTCAACGGCGCGTTGAAGCAGGACGGGCACACGGGCAGCATGCTGTTTTCCGTGGCCGAGCAGATTGCCACGATCAGCCGCTATATGGCGCTGGAGCCCGGCGACATCGTCATGACGGGATCGCCGGCCGGCTCGGCGCGCGAGGGAGAGCCGTTCCTGAAACCAGGCGATCACATCCGCGCGGAAATCGAGAAGGTGGGCCGGCTCGATCTTGAACTGATGGCCGATGCCGGAGGCCGCCATGCAAAGGCCTGAGCTTCACGGCATTCACCACTTGAAACTACCGGTCAGCGATCTCGCGCGCTCGCAGGATTTTTACGCGCGCGCTTTCGGCGCAAATCGCATCGCCGCGTTTGATCATTTCGATGCCGCCGGCTCGCTCTTCGCGATCATTATGGAAATCGCCGGGCTGGGGACCTATTTGGAACTGCGGCTTTCCCCCGAGCGGGCGCGCGCGCACTCCGGCTTTGATCCGATGACATTGTCTGTGCGGGCCAAAGCCGATCTGGAGCGCTGGATTGAATGGCTGGATGCGGCATGCGTTCCGCACTCGCCGGTGCTTCCGGCCTACGTCGCCTGGCTGATCGTCGTCGAGGACCCCGACGCCAACCGCATCCGCCTTTATACGGATGAAAAACACGGACCGGAGATCGCGCCGTCTCAGGACAAGCGCTGGCTTTGAGGGAGCGCGGGCGGTTTCCCGAACAACCGGTCAATCATCCGGCTTGAAGCCCGAAGCCTTGATCGGCGCGGCCCAGCGTTCGAAATCGCGCTGCTGGATGCGCGCCAGCTCCGCCGATGTTGTCCCCGTCGGCACCAGCCCAAACCGCTCCATCAACTCCCGCCCCGCCGCGCTCTGCGCGGCATCCGCGAACGCTTTGGAATAGCGCTCAACCATCGCGGCGGGCGCGCCTTTGGGCAGATAGAGCCCGTACCAGCTCTCAGCCTCGATATCGAACCCCTGCTCGCGGAACGTCGCAATCCCGGGCGTGAAGGGCGAGCGCGCCGCGCCCGTTGTCGCGAGCATGCGGATCAGGCCGGATTTGTGCATCTCGCCGGCATCCGAAGCGGGCGAACAGACCAGCGCGATATTGCCCCCCGCCGCATCGGTTAGCGCCGGCATAGTGCCCCGGTAAGGCACATGGCGCAGATCGAGGCCGGCCGCGGTTGAAAACAAAATGCCCATGAAATGCGGGATGGTTCCCGAGCCCGGCGAGCCAAAGCTCGCCTTGCCCGGATTGGCTCGGATATACGCGACCATCTCTTTCAAATCAGCCGCCGGCGTTTGCGGCCCCGTCGATATCGCAAACTCGATCCTTGCCGCCTGGGACAGCGGAACCAAGTCCTTCAGCGGGTTGTAAGGCAGGTTCGGATAGACGCTCGGGTGGGTCACGATGGGGCCAAAGGGCGTGAACAGGATCGTGCGCCCGTCCGGCGGCGCGGTCACCACCGCGCGCACGCCCAGCCTGCCGTCAGCGCCCGGACGGTTTTCGATGATGACGGATTCGCCCAGCGCCTTGGACAATTCATTGCCGAGAAAGCGCACGGTTCCATCGCCGCCGCTGCCGGGCGCAAAGGGATAGATGATGCGGATGGCGCCGGCGCCCTGCGCGCGGGCGCGCCTCGGAAAGGCCGCGCCCAGCGCCAGCGCCGGAGCGCCGGCGAG
>JANYFM010000019.1 GCA_025362655.1 Hyphomicrobiales bacterium
GAGGCGGACCGCCGCGTTTTCGATCTGGTTTTCGGCGTGCAATCCATCGGCCGGCCCTATGCGGCGCCGCCGGGCACGCCGCCCGAGCGTGTCGCGGCGCTGCGCCGCGCTTTTGACGAGACAATGGCGGATCCCGCTTTCGGCGCGGATATTGAAAGGCAGCGGCTCGATCTGGAGCCGATGCGCGGCGAGGAGGTGCAGGGGCTGTTTCAGCGCATTTACGCCGCGCCCAAAGATATCATTGAGCGCGCCAAAGCGGCAACGAAGAGCCGCTGATTTCCCGGGCCGGCGCGCTGAAACGCGCCGGCCCGGTTTGAGGCCGCAATCTTAACGGTGCGCGAGGCCCGTGGACATGTCGCGGTCGTCGGTCAGGCGCGCTATGGCGCGGTCGCGCTCGTTGCCGCCGAGCATGCCGGTGGAGGCGCGGGCCGGCGCGTTCATCGGCAGACTGGTGGACATATCGCGGGAATCCGTGAGTTTGGCGACGGCCCTGTCGCGGGCGGTGTTGGACTGGGCGGCGGCGGCCTGCGCGAACACAGCGGAAGCGGCAACGAGGGCGGCGATGGCGAGCTTGTTCATGATGGTCTCCTTTGGAGGCGGCGGCGGGGCCGCGGCTGGTTAACGAAGGGTATACGCGCCGCGCGGCGCGGCGGATGCGGCGCGCGGATCACGTGCGCGTGAGGGCGATTTGACGCAAAAGTTGCCCGGAGGGCGCGCCGGTGGCACACTTGCCCTTCGCTCCGGGAGCATTCCGCGCCATGAATATAGCAACCCCCCGCATCCGCCCGGCCAATGCCAACCGCCTCAGCATCATTGATTGCGATGTGCATCCGAGGGCGCAGAGCCTTGAGCCGCTGAAACCCTATCTGTCAGCCCGCTGGTGGGACTATTTGCAAACCTACGGCATGCGCAAGCGGCACGGATTCGCGAAGGGGCATCCCTATCCCAAATCACAGCCCGCCGATGGACAGCGCCGCGACGCCTGGCCGCCGGAAGGCGGACAGCCCGGCACGTCTCTGCCGTTTTTGCGCGAGCAATTGCTCGACGCTTACGGCATCGATTACGGCATTCTCAATCCGCTTTCGCCGACCGGGCAGGGCGATCAAAATCCGGAGCTCAGCGCGGCCGTCGCCAGCGCCAACAACATGTGGCAGCTGGCGGAATGGGTCGATAAAGAGCCGCGCCTGCGCGCTTCCATTGTCGTGCCTTATGAAAACCCCCAAGCCGCTGTCGCCGAGATCCGCAAACACGCCGGGGACAGGCGCTTCGCCCACGTGCTGCTGATGAGCCGCACGGCGGAGGCGCTCGGGCGCAAATGCTACTGGCCGATCTATGAGGCGGCGGTTGAGGCGGGGCTTCCGATCGGCATCCACGTTTTCGGGTTCAGCGGCTATGCCTCGACCAACACGGGCGCCTGTTCGTTTTATATCGAGGAGATGACCGAACATGAGACATCGTGCTCGGCGCTGGTGACCTCAATGATCATGGAGGGTTTGTTCGAGCGGTTTCCAACGTTGAAAATCGTTTTGATCGAAGCCGGTTTCGCGTGGCTTCCGGCGCTCGGCTGGCGGCTCGATAAAACGTGGGCGCGCATGCGCGCCGAGGTTCCGCACGTGCGCCGTCCGCCGTCCGAATATATGCGCGAGCATGTCTATGTCACGACGCAGCCGATGGAGATCCAGGACGAGCAGGCTTCGCTATCAGCAAAGTTTTCTGAAAACGTACTGGACGCCACAAATGCGTTTGCCTATGTAACGGAGGATCCCGGGCAACTCGCCGGCATCCCGGCAGACGCAGTTCAGGCCGCGCGCGAAGCGGCCGAGAAGGACGGAAAGGCCGGCTGGAAGTTAACTCTGCAGATGCCCTCTTACTTGCCAGTCATGCAGTACGCGGATGATCGCGCAATGCGCGAGACACTCTATCGTGCCAGCGCAACGCGCGCGTCCGAGTTTGGCAAGCCGGAATGGGACAACACCCAGCTGATCGCACGTATCCTTAAGCTTCGCAGGGAAGAAGCGAAAATGCTGGGCTACGCGAGTTTCGC
>JANYFM010000231.1 GCA_025362655.1 Hyphomicrobiales bacterium
CGCGGTGGAGGAACCCTCGATCAGCGTGATCAGGTCCGCCAACAGATGTTCTTCAATCCGCTTTCGGTTATGCGGGCGTATATCGATATCAATTGCGATGACGCGGCCTTTTCCCGTCAGACGGCACAGGCTGGCCGACAAAACAGCGGAACCGCCATGGGCGATGCCGGTTTCGATAATGACATCCGGCTTCAAGGCGAAAACCGCTTCCTGATAGCGCAGGATATCGTCCGGCAGCTGAATCAACGGCACGCCAAGCCAGGAGAAAGTATAAGAATATTTCTGGTTCCAGCCGACCTTGACCCAAAGATCCGAAAGGATGCGGAAGGCCTCGTCGCCATAAAGGTCAAGGCACGCGCCATCGGCTTCAAGGGTGCGTTTATCAGTATCGATGCTGACGCGCATGGGTGAGCTTTCAGTTTATGGGAATGAGATCGGCGGCAAGGCCAGCCTGCGCTGCCTGTGCCCGGATTTCGCCGAGATAATTGGGATTCATTACATAGATCGATGCTGGTTTGCGCGTCGCGGCGGCGGCGGGCGCGACAACCGGAAGGCCGCTGCCGGCGAGATATTTGCCCTGCTTGGCCGGATTGACGTCGATCACGCAATCGATAGCGCGCCCGGCTGGGTCCGCAAGCAGCGCGAAATTGACGCCTTTGGCGCCCGCGCCCCAAAGCGCGACCGGGCCATTGGCGGCGCGTCCGGCGAGATCATCGCGCCAGCGTGCCAAAAAGGCGCGGCGGACATTCGTGATGCTGAGCGGCGGCGCGGGCCCAACGTCTGCCGCTTCGTCGGCGTGTGAGCCGCCGGCGCGCGCCCACAAATATTGCCCGCCGAACACATGGGTGACATGCGGTGAGGCAAAACCGGCGTTGCGCAGGGCAAGCGCCAACGAACGCGCCGTGAAAATCGAGCAATGCTCGTAGAAAAAATCCTGCACCGCGCCGCGCTCCAGAATCCACTCCGCGCAAGGCGTCTCGATAAAAAGATTGGCCCGCGATTGGGTTCCGAGCGCTTGCCGGATGGTTCGCAGAAATGCAGGGGGATCCGGAATATGCTCGATCGTGTGCCGGCTGGCGACGACGTTCGGGGCAAGCGCCAACCGGGAGGCGGTATGCTTATCCAAATAGCACTTGTGAATGCGGCTGCCGGCGGGGCCTTCGCCATCCGCGCCGCGCCAAGCGGGATCGAAACCCTCCGCTCCGCGCAGGCGCCCGCCCGCTATGCGCGCAACGGTCGCTATAAACCCCCCCTGACCGCAGCCGACCTCGAGAAAATCAATAGGGATGCCGTCATGCGCGCCGGCGATGACATCGCGGGCGCGATCCTCCACATGAGCGGCAAAAGCCGGCGAATGTGTCTGGTCATTTTCATAATCGCCGTCATAGACGATTTTTTCCGGCTCAAAGGCGCGGTTCCACACAAAGCCGCAGGCGCGGCAGCCGGCAAAAGCCAAATGGCCGCGCGGCGCGGCGCGAGCCTCGGCGGGATTCGCATAAAGCCGGTTCATAAGAACGGGGGCGTCAAATCCCTCGTCGAGATCCGCCGTTTCGCGGGATGCGCAGACTGGACAGGAGGCGGTCATGCAATTCCGGGGGCTCCGCGCTTGGCGCGCCGCCGGTCCTTGCATGAGCTTTGCGCCTAATTCAAGCGTCGCCTGCCGGCTCGCGCGCGCGCCAAGCCGCCAGAGCGTCCGCTAGCCCCTCGCGCAGCGGGAATTGCGGCGTGAACCCGGCCTCCTCCCGCAATCGGGTGATATCGGCGGTGATCCTCGCGGGCTCGCCCACGCGGTCCGGTCTCGCGCCGAGACGGATCAGATCGGGCCGCCCGCTGATATCGCCGGCTAAACGCGCGAGGGCCGCAATCGTCACCGCCTCGCCGCTGGCTATATTGACGGGGCCGCTGACGCTGGAAAGCGCCAGCGCGGCAATTGCTGCCCCGGCATCACGGGCATCCATGAAGTCCCGCAGGGCGAGCCCGGACGAGCATTCGGCGGCGCGGCCTGCCGCGAGAGAGCGAGCGATATCCGCCACCAGCCGGGCGGGGTGTTCGTCCGCGCCGTAAAGGTGAAACAGGCGGCCCCAGGCCAATTGCAATCCGGCCTCCCGGCAGATCGGCTCCAGAGCATCCAGCAAGCGGGCTTTTGTCATGTCATAGAGCGTGTGTCCCGCGGCGGGGGTGCGCCCTTCGATGCAATCGCCATCTTGGGGCCAGTCATATTCAAAGCAGGTGCCGATGCCGACAAAGCGCCGCGCCCTGTGGTTTGCAGCAGATCTGGCCAGCGCGAGACTGGCATCCAGCCATTGGAGATTGGCTGGATCGGTCCAGAACCGCCCATGTTCGACACACCAAGCGAGATGCACAATCGTATCGGCCCTCGCTTCGGTGATGACACGTTCCGGCTCTCCCGCCGCCAGCAAGTCGGCTTGGAGGACACTCAAGCCGGGATGCGAAGGCAGACCGGTCCGCGATACCGCAACAACCTCATGCCCGGCGGCCAACAAAGCGGGCCAGACGCGTTTGCCGATAAAGCCCCCGGCCCCGGTCACGAGGATCCGCCGCCGCGGGGCATGCGTGGCAATCGTCAAGGCTGCCTCATCTCTGTCCGGCAATGGAACCAACAATCATATTCCGCGGTATTTGCACAGGCTGGCCGGCAGATGGATATCCCAGCGCGGTATTAAGCTAGCCCCGCGCCGCCGGGACCAGCGGGCACCAGTTGTCGCGCCTGCCGCCGGCATAGGGCCTCGCCCAGCCCGACGCGATCATCGCGGCGGCGACATCCTGCGCCTCGGCTGGACCGCGCACCTCGATCGCGGCAACGACACGCCCGCCGTATTTATCAAGGCTCACATCGCGCAGCGAGGGCGCGCCCGATGCCAGCAGTCTGCCAAGCGCCTCGCGCGAAGCCATGGCGCCGCGCAGCTCATCGCCGCATTTTCCTTTCAGCTCCGGCGCGTCGATGCCGCGGATGCGCACCAGCGTAGTGATTTCCTGGCCGAACCAAACGCGCACCCGCCCCTCTATCGTGTCTCCATCGACGATGCGGACAACATCAAGCGGGTAAGGCCCTGGCAGGTTTCCCCGGCGCAGTGGGACATTGCCGGATTTCAGCTCCATAGCGGGTATTGGCGTGCCTAAAACTTGGGACGCGGAGGGGAACAGAGGCTCTTTGGCAGGCGCGGGCAAGGCAGCCCAAACGAAAAGCGCGACAGCGGCGCCGATGGATGCCTTCCCCAACGGAAGGAAAGAATATCGACTAAAAGGGATCATACTCCTATATGATCACGATTCGTTCTTAAAAGTCAATATGTTCCTACAATCCAGAGTTGTTTTTCTAAAAGTCTGAGGCCAAGCCTTTAATTTCCCAGTCGCCATAGCGCACGGGATCCAGTCCGCCGCGCCCCGCGACTTCCTTTGCCCGCGGCGCCTTTTTCGCTTCGTCACAGCGACGGCGTTCCGCAGCTTCGGCCAGCGCCCTCGCAGCCTCCGGGCTCAGCTTGCGCGACAAGGGTCCGGTTGCGTCCTCGGCCATGGATGAATGTCCTGCGCGCCGAGACCCGGCGCGGCTGAAGAATACCCGGTGCCGACAAAGGGTTCAATTCCCCCCCAAGTCGAAATCGGATGCGCATCGCGGTTCCAGCGCCAAGCTCCATCGGTCCGGGCCATACGCGCCGCAATGGTTTTTTCCGCCCAAGTCCTTGGATTCATAACATTTATCGTCCCGTAGACGCCGATTGTCGCAAGTATGGTTGATAAAATCCGGTGCGCCGACCCGGAATCCGCCGCGCCGTTCCAGCCGCCGCGAAGCTCCGCTGTCGCCAGCCAAGCTGGCAGATCGCTCCATTCCCGCATCATCCGCCGGACCAAAGTGAACCCGAGGAGATCAGGTTCGGCGGCAAGCGCCCCGCGGATCGCGGCTGCGGCATTTGGCGGCAGATCGGCGGCAACAAAAATCTCAGCCAGCCGCGGCTCGCTTTCGCGCTCCCGGGCGGCGACAGCCGCCGCTTCGGAAAGCATGGCCAGCCGTGCGTGAGATTGTTGCCCGCCCGGCACCGCGGGGCGGTGGCGCAGGAATTCATCAGCGGTCTGAAACGCATGCCAGGCCCGGCGCGGGTCGAGTTCGACGGCGCGGACGAGATCACCGAGCCCGGCGGGGTCGCCCCTCCTTGTCTTGATCGTGCCAATCGCGACATGCCCGCGCGAATAGTTTGGCGCAAAGCTGAAAGCGCGCTCGGCAAATTCGCTGGCGAGCCCGATATCATCGATGGCCAGCGCGTCGTGGGCGCGATCCAAAAGAGCCTCGGCCTGTTGCAGCGGACAAGCAGCCGCGTCGCCTTTGGCGCTTTCACGCGAGTTCAGATTGGCGCGCAAGCGCTCGGCGGCGGCGGACCGCATGTCAAGGACCGCCGCATCCCGCAATGAGAGCCATTTGCTCCGTTCGACGTCAAATCCGGCAATCAACTGATCCAGATTATCAAACCAAGCCGCAGCGGCGTGGCCGGCGCCGACCGGAGCGGGCGCTCGCGGGCTTTGCCCAAGGGCGGCGATACGGTCGCCAAGGCTGGGATGGCTGGAATGAGGGCCAGCCGGTTGCGCCAGCGCAAACTCCAGCGCCGCCGCGGTGTCCGCCGCCGGCCGCCCCCGCTCCAGCAGGCTTCTCTCTTCGGCAAGGAGACAGCCCGTTTCGCCGATCATTTTATCGGCCAGCGCAAGCACGATCAGCGCTTCGGCCGCAGCGCCCGCGCCCGCAACCTCGCCGGCGAAACAGTCGGCCTGAAATTCCTGCTCGCGGGTGATTTGGATCGAAGCGGCGGAAAGGCGGGCGCCTGCGGCGCCGTAAAACGCCGCCAGAACCCGCAAAGCAAAGTTTCCGCTCTCGCGCGCCTGCCGCACGACACCGGCGGCAATGGCGAGGGCTTTCTTGACTTCCAGTCCGGATTCCCCGTGTCGCCGCGAAAAGTGCCCGATCTCATGCGCAATGACCGCCCGGGCCTGGCCCGGCCCAAGCGCGAGGAGCAAGGGCAGGCCAAGGAGGAGATAAGTGTCCGAGCGCGGCGACAGACCTCGGCGCGGAACATTCGCAGCCGCCGCGTTATTGTCATCCACAAGAAGAATGGCAATCGGGGCCGAAACGCCCGCTGAATGGCAGATTTCATCAACCACGCTCCAGAGGCGCGGAGCTTCCTCTCTGCCGATCCGTTGTCCCGCCGGCGGATCGACGCGAACGCTGACTAAGCTGTGGCCCAGCGCCAGCGCGGCCATGCCAAGCAGCCCGACGATTTCCCACCTCAGCGTGCCCAATTCGGTGATCGAAAGCAGCAATCCCGTCGCGGCGGAAAAAAGCGCAAGCAAACCCGCAAAAGCGATTACACCTGTCCATCGCAGCGCCAAAGCCGCCAGCCGCAGAGCCGTGTCGCGGGCGAAGAACCCAAAAGCGGGGCCCAAACGAAAGTCCGTTCGGCGCGCGCCCGACTCGTTGACGGAGATACTCATGAAAGCGACAACTCAACCAGCGGAGAAACGCGTGCGCAACCAACGGAATGTTCATCCCGGCACCGTTAACGAATGGTTTGAATCGAGATGCCAAAAGCGGGATTGCGCGCGCATCATTTCGAAGGGTTAACGAAAGACTGCCGCCTCACGCCGCTCTGGCGGGATCGTTGACCATCCGAACGAAATCATGCTCATTGAATTGGGCCGCTGCGGGCCGCGTAATATGGGACAAATTGGGTTCATGCACACAGAACGCTACAATCCGCATGACGTGGAGGCAAAATGGCAAAAAATCTGGAACGACCGCCAGACTTTTGTCACCCGCGAGGATGATGCCCGGCCCAAATATTTCGTGCTTGAGATGTTTCCCTATCCATCCGGCCGGATCCATATGGGACACGTTCGCAATTATGCGATGGGCGATGTCGTCGCCCGCTACCGCCGCGCCAGAGGATTCAACGTCCTGCACCCCATGGGCTGGGACGCTTTCGGAATGCCGGCGGAAAACGCCGCGCGCCAGAACAATTCAGACCCGGCGGCCTGGACCTATGCCAACATCGCCGCGATGCGCGGACAGCTCAAATCCATGGGCCTCTCGCTGGACTGGACACGGGAAATCGCCACCTGCGATCCGCGGTACTACAAGCATCAGCAGAAAATGTTCCTTGAGTTTGTCAAAGCCGGCCTTGTCGACCGCAAACAATCGCGGGTCAATTGGGACCCGGTAGATCAAACCGTATTGGCGAATGAGCAGGTGATCGATGGACGCGGCTGGCGGTCCAACGCGCCGGTGGAGCAGCGCGAACTGACGCAATGGTTTTTCAAAATCGGGTCCTGCGCGCAGGAACTGCTGGACGCTCTGGATCACCTTGACCGCTGGCCGGAAAAAGTCCGGCTGATGCAGAAAAACTGGATCGGCCGGTCGGAAGGCCTGCTGGTGCGCTTTGCTCTTGCCCCGGCCGGCGCCGAAGAAACACCGGAAATCGAGATTTATACAACCCGTCCGGATACGCTTTTCGGCGCTAAATTCATTGCGGTGTCGCCCAATCATCCGCTCGCCCGGAAAGCCGCCGGCACAAACCCGGCGCTGTCCGCTTTCATCGCGGAGTGCAATCGCTCAGGCACCTCCGCCGCCGCGTTGGAGACAGCCGAGAAGAAGGGTTTCGACACCGGCTTGAAAGCGCTGCATCCTTTTGACGCGGATTGGCGGCTTCCGGTCTTCGTCGCCAATTTTGTGCTGATGGACTATGGCACCGGCGCCATCTTCGGTTGCCCGGCGCACGATCAGAGAGACCTTGATTTCGTCAACGCTTATGGTCTCGGGGTGACCCCCGTGGTTTGCCCGCCGGACCAGCCGCCGGCGGATTTCATCATTTTAAAAACCGCCTATGAAGGCGATGGACGCATGATTAACTCCCGCTTCCTCGATGGAATGAGCGTGCCGGAGGCGAAATTGGAAGTCGCACGGCGTTTGGAGTCCGCCCTGCTCGACAACCGTCCGCAGGCAAAACGCCAAGTGAATTTTCGCCTGCGGGACTGGGGAATTTCACGGCAGCGCTATTGGGGCTGCCCGATACCGATCATTCATTGCCCGGATTGCGGCGCTGTGCCGGTGCCCGACGCGGATTTGCCGGTGGTTCTCCCGGAGCATGTCAACCTCGCCGCGCCTGGAAACCCATTGGATCACCATCCCCGGTGGAAACACGCGGCCTGTCCGCTCTGCGCCAAACCCGCCCTGCGGGAAACCGACACGATGGACACATTTGTCGATTCGTCCTGGTATTTCGCGCGCTTCACGGATCCGTGGAATGAATCAGCTCCGACCACCCCCGCAATTGCCAACCGATGGCTTCCCGTCGATCAATATATCGGCGGGATTGAACATGCGATCCTCCACCTTTTGTATTCGCGTTTCTTCACCAGGGCCATGCAAAAGACCGGACACGTCGGAATGAGCGAACCCTTCGAAGGCTTGTTCACGCAGGGCATGGTCGTTCACGAAACGTATAAATCCGCGTCCGGCGAATGGATCGCCCCGAAAGACGTGCGGTTAGAAATCCAATCGGACATCAGAAAAGCTTTTGCGCCTGACGGCGCCGAACTCGTCATCGGCTCCATCGAAAAAATGTCCAAATCGAAAAAGAATATCGTCGATCCCGACGACATCATCCAATCCTGGGGCGCGGACACCGCCCGCTGGTTCATGTTGTCGGATTCGCCGCCGGACAGGGATGTGATCTGGAGCGAAGAGGGCGTTCAGGGCGCCGGACGTTACGTGCAGCAGGTCTGGCGGCTGATCGGAGCCCTCTGTGAGCTTGCCTGCCAGCCGGGCGGCCAGATACCGCCGGAGGTTTCCGCTGTGTCGGAAAATATCCGCAGGGCATCGCATAGCCATGTCAAACGGGTTCAGGACCATATTGAACGGCTGCGTTTCAACACGGCCATTGCCGAAATCCGCAAACTGACCAATGCGCTGAATCAATTTATAGACGACATTGCCAATACGCCGGTTCCTCCCGACGCCGCCTTCGCGTTTCGCGAAGCGGCTGAATTCCTGGTGCGTGCCTTTGCGCCGATGATGCCGCATCTTGCGGAGGCCTGCTGGCAGCAATTGGGCTATTCAACCCCGGTCGCCGAGGCGCCGTGGCCCGAAATTGAGCCGCGCCTTGCAGCCAGCGAACGCATCACGCTTCCCGTGCAGGTGAACGGCAAAAAGCGCGCGGAGCTTTCCGTGGATCGCGATGCGGACCTGAAAACCATCGAAGCCGAAGCGCTTGCGCTGGAAGCGGTGATGCAAGCGATGGACGGCAAGCCCGCTAAAAGAATCGTCGTCGTTCCCCAGAGGATCGTCAATGTCGTCACATAGAACGCTCGCCGCGCGGCTTCCGGTTTTTGCCGGCTTTCTGCTGATGACAGGATGTTTTCAGCCGCTCTACGCTCCCGCCGGCGGACAGGATGTCCGGGCTGAGATGGCCGCGATCTCCATCGCCCCCATCGCGGACCGCCTCGGCCATTATTTGGAGACGGAACTGGCCTTTGGATTGAACGGGGGCGGCGTGGCGCCGCCGCCAAAATACAAATTGCTCATCGTTTTGCACGAGCGCGTTCAGACACCGCTCATCGACACCATCAGCGGCCGCGCATCGTCGGCGACCGTAATGGTCGATGCCGAATATAAGCTGACTCCCATTGGCGGCAGCGCGCCGGTCGTGGAAGGCACGGCTTTCACCGCGGCGACCTATGACCGCAGCAGCCAGCGCTATGCCAACATCCGCGCCGCAAGAGACGCGGAAATTCGCGATGCCAAAGCGCTCGCGGATCAAATCCGCACACGCGTTGCGGCCAGCTTCGCAAGCCGGAGTTAGGACTGATGGTCGCCGTCAGAAGCGACGAAGCGGATTCAATCCTGTCCCGGCCTCTTTCCGAAATCGCGGTCTTCCTGATTTTCGGCCCCGACGCCGGGCACGTCGCCGAGCGTATCCGGGCCGCGCTTAAGCAAGCCGGCGCAAATGCGGATGATCCCTTTCAAATGGTCCGCATCGACAGCGCTGAGCTGGCCTCCGATCCCGGTCTGCTCCTCAATGAGACGAACACAGTAAGCCTGTTTGGCTCCTCTCGCATCTTTCGGATTAGCGCTGGACCGGCCGACATAACGCCCGCCGTGGAAATGGCGCTTCAAAACCCCGGCCGGGACTGGAAAATTATTATTGACGCGGGCGCGCTCAAGCGGGATTCGGCGATCCGCAAATTTTGCGAAAGACATAAATTCGCGCTGGCCATCGAATGCAATCAGGACAGTGAAGCCGATTTGGCGAAACTGCTCGATCTTGAATTGGCTGGCGCCGGAATGAGCCTTAATGCCGAGGCGAAAAGCGCTATTTTGAGATTGCTGGGCGCGGACAGATTGAGCACGCGGTCTGAAATCGCAAAGCTGCTGATGTTCGCGCACGGATCGCAAAGTCTCAATGTCGATGACATCGAATCCATTCTCGCGGACGCATCGGCGGTGGCGGTGGAAAAGACCGTGAATTTCGCCTTCGCCGGCAATCTCGAGGGCGTCGACGAAACGTGGAGGCGGGTGACAGCCTCCGGCCCCGACGCGTCAACAATATTGTCCACGTCGGTTCGCGAGGCCGCGTCCCTCCAGCAATATTGCAGCGACGTGGAGCGCGGCGGCTCCCCCGACGGCGCCGCCCAGCGCTATCTGCGCACAGCCTTCGGGCGAAAACCATTGTCGAGGGACCAGCTGAAAAGGTGGACGAATCAGAAGGCGCTGAAAGCGCTCGCCATCGTTGTTGAGGCCCTTCGGCAATCCCGATGGGAGCCCGCTTTAGGCCCGGAACTGGCCATTCGCGCGCTATGGTCTGTGTCGCTTCTCGTGAAAAATTAACCCGCCGCCCTGCCGACACCGCCGGTAATCCTGCGGCACAAGGTGTCGAGCTGCTCGATGGATTTATATTGTATGCGAATTTCACCGCCTTCCCCGCGGTGAACCACATCCACAAGCAGGCCCGTCGCGTCGCGCAGGGATTTTTCCAGCGCGACCGTGTCGGCGGACTTGATCTCCAGCTTCGCGGGAATGCGCTCTGATTTCGCGGGGCCGGGATTCAACTGTTCCTGCGCAATCCGCTCGGCATCGCGGACCGACAGCCCCTGTGCCAGAATTCGTTTCGCCACTGGCTCAGGATCGCTGAGCGGCAACAGGGCGCGCGCGTGACCAGCGGTAAGGCTTCCATCCGCCACGAGCTTTTTCACAGTGTCAGGCAAATTGGCAAGTCGCAGGGTGTTAGCGACATGGCTGCGGCTTTTACCGATAATCCGTCCCAGATCAGCCTGAGTGTAGCCAAACTCCCGCATGAGGTGGGCGTAGCCGTCCGCCTCCTCGATCGCATTGAGATCGGAACGCTGCACATTCTCAATGATGGCAAGCTCGAGTGATTCTTTGTCCGTGGCCTCAATGACCACGATCGGAACGCTGTGCAGCGAAGCCCGCTGCGCCGCGCGCCACCGGCGCTCGCCGGCCACAATTTCAAACTGGCCGGTCTCGCCCGGATACTCGCGCACAACAATGGGCTGAAGGATGCCCTTCTCACGGATGGAATCGGCAAGCTCATCGAGACTGGCATCCGCGAAAGTTTTGCGCGGATTTCGCGGGTTCGGTCGCAGAAATTCAACCGGCGCGCGCCGCTGGCCTTGGTTCTGCGCGCGATCCAGGCCAATCGCCTCCTCGTTTGCCTCTCCAATGAGAGCCGCAAGGCCGCGCCCCAATCGAAGCCTCGGTTCATCCGCCATCGAAATCACCCCAAAATTGAGCGCCCGCCCCTCAGGCGGCGCGCATCCGATGCTCGCGCTGAATGACCTCGGACGCCAGTTTCAGGTAGGCCTGACTGCCCGCGCATTTGAGATCATAGAGCAGTACCGGCTTACCGTGAGAAGGCGCTTCAGAAACCCGCACATTCCTGGGGATTACCGTCTCATAGACCTTAGCGCCCATGTGCTCACGCACGTCCGCGACGACCTGCGAAGCTAAATTATTGCGCGGATCAAACATCGTGAGCACAACGCCATGGATTGTCAGCCGGGAATTCAGCGTCTTGCGAACCTGATCCACCGTGGACAACAGCTGGGACAATCCCTCCAGTGCAAAAAACTCGCATTGCATGGGCACGAGAACGCTATGGGCGGCCGCCATGGCATTGATGGTAAGTAGATTGAGAGAGGGTGGGCAATCCACGAGAACGTAGGTAAAACGCTCCGCATCCCCTCGCATATCTTCCGTCAATCTGGCAATCGCGGCCCGAAGTTTAAAAGTGCGATCCGGATGTGAGGCAATTTCCAATTCGACGCCAAGTAAATCAAGCGTGGACGGTGCTACAAAAAGTCTTGGAACCGCTATTGCGCGAACAGCCTCTTTCAAGGTGCTTTCCCCAACCAAAACATCATAGGTCGAAATCTTACGGGATCGCCGATCAATACCAAGCCCGGTAGAAGCATTACCTTGAGGATCAAGATCTACAATGAGCACGCGCTCGCCAATAGCCGCAAGGGCGGTGCCCAAATTAATAGCGGTCGTCGTCTTTCCAACCCCGCCCTTCTGATTGGCTACGACGATCACACGCGCGGAAAGGTCGGAACTGTCATTCATGACTTATTCTCGCTGCTGCCGTGCGCACGTCGGACGGATACAATTCGTCCGCTGGAAAGGGTGACGCTGTCGAAAAATCGTAACGAAAACCTACTAGATATTGGGTGTAAGGTCAACTCCTCATCAATATCTTGACCCCTAAGAAACAAACCGATCCCGCCGCCCTCGTAGACAGACTGGGTCCATTCCAGCAAAATTTGCAACCGACCAACTGCCCTCGATGTTACGATATCGACACCTGATAGGCTCGACATGACATCCTTGATATCCCCATGATGAATTTCCGCTGATGCGCCGGTCTCGCGGGCAACCTCGCGGAGAAATGCGCATTTGCGGTTATCGCGCTCGACCAGATGAACTTTTCCGAACTTTACTTCACCGAGGTGAATAGCAATCGGAAGGCCGGGAAATCCAGCGCCGGAACCAATATCAAGCCAATTTTGACCCTTGCCCGAATATTTTAAAAGCTGCAAAGAATCCGCAAAATGACGAAACCAAATGTCATCCAGAGTTTGGTTGGAAACCAAATTCATCTTCGGCTGCCATTTCCGTAAAATTTGCTCATAAATTTTGAGTTTACCGATTGTTTCACGTGAAACGCCGAATGATTCAATGAGCGTGAGACCGGAATCAGCCATCGGAGGCCCAACGTTTCGAAGGTGAATCAATCGCTTTTTCAACCCGCCGAATGTGAGAAATCAAGATGCCAAGTGCCGCCGGGGTCATGCCCTCAATCCGCGAAGCTTGTCCAAGGGTCTGCGGCCTGACAGACAGAAGCCGATCCCGGATCTCATTGGACAAGCCAGCCATCACGGAATAATCCATATCAGATGCGACAACCCGGGCCTCCTCCTTTCGATAGGATTCGACATCCGCAGCTTGGCGCGTGAGATAAACTGAATACTTCGCTTCAATCTGCAATTGCGTCAATATTTCCCCCCGGATTGAAGCGAGTGCCGGGCAGAGCGGCAAAACTTGGTCCAAAGTTACATCGGGATAAGAAAGCAGGTCAAAAATCGACCGACGAACGCCATCCCGGTTTAAGGTGATCCCAAGTTCCAAAGCCGCTCTCGGATTGACCACCATACCCTTCGAGACCTCAATGGCATGTCGCAATTCATCCATCTTTTTTCGAAATTGCGCGGCGCGCTCTTTTCCAATCACTCCAATATCGATACCCAATTGAGTTAGCCGTTGGTCTGCATTGTCAGCGCGCAGTGACAACCTGAATTCGGCTCTCGAGGTAAACATCCGATAAGGCTCGGACAACCCGCGCGTAACCAGATCATCGATCATCACCCCAAGATAAGCATCCGCCCGAGTCAAAACCATTTCGTCCCCGACTCGTTTCAACGCGGCATTTATCCCGGCCACCAGCCCCAGGCCCGCTGCCTCTTCATATCCAGTTGTGCCGATAATTTGCCCCGCTAAAAACAACCCGGCCACACGCTTGGTCTCCAACGTTGAGCGAAGCTCGCGCGGCTCAATATAATCATATTCAATCGCGTAACCCGCGCGCAAAATCTCGACCTTTTCCAGCCCCTCGATAGAGCGCAGAAAATCGAGCTGCACATCAGCCGGAAGCGAGGTTGAGAGGCCGTTGGGATAGATTGTGCAATCTTCCAACCCTTCGGGTTCGAGAAAAATCTGATGACTCTCCCGGTCGGAAAACTTAACGACTTTGTCCTCAATCGAAGGACAATAGCGTGGTCCGCGACCGCCGATCGCTCCGGAATACATAGCCGAGCGGCCAAGATTCGCCCGAACGATTCGATGTGTCTCGGCATTGGTACGAGTAATGTGGCACTCGACCTGTTTGCACGAAATCGCGTTAGTCAGCGTCGAAAAGGCCTCCGGTACCTCATCCCCATATTGCGGTTCCAATTGCGACCAATTTATTGTCCGCCCGTCAAGGCGAGGCGGGGTCCCCGTTTTCAACCGCCCCATTTGAAAATCAAGCTGTTCGAGACTTTTCGCTAGGCCCACACTGGGCAAATCGCCATGCCGCCCAGCCAATATCCGCTCCTCACCTCGGAAAATAACGCCCCGCAAAAAAGTACCAGCAGTCAAGACCAAAGAAACGCAGCCGAATCGACCTTGGCTCTTGGTAACGATGCCTTGGACCGCGTCGGCGTTAATCAGGATGTCAACGACCTCATCCTCCACGACCGTGAGGCCCGAAATCGCCGAAATCTCTGCTTGCATGCCCTTTCGATAAAGAGCCCTATCGATTTGAGCTCGCGGCCCGCGCACGGCAGGACCCTTCGCGCGGTTCAATATTCGAAATTGAATACCCGCACTGTCCGCGACACGCGCCATCAAACCGTCGAGCGCATCGATCTCCCGAACCAAGTGCCCTTTGCCAATGCCGCCAATGGCCGGATTGCAGGACATCTCGCCAATAGTCGAGAATTTCTGCGTGAAAAGAGCGGTGCGCGCGCCCAAACGGGCTGCCGCTGCGGCGGCTTCACAGCCCGCATGCCCGCCTCCGACGACAATCACATCATAAACACTCGTCATTGCACTATCCCAGCAAGAATAGCACCGAACTGTATTCCGGCGCCGAATCGATCCGGTTTCACGTGAAACATTCTACTTCCCAATGCAAAATTTCGAAAATATCTCATCAAGGACATCCTCGACCTCGACATAGCCGATGACGCCCGCCAATCGCCGGCAAGCATGGCGCAAATCTTCAGCCACAAGCTCTATACGACCCCAATGCTCCCGTATATCACCGAGAGCCGCCGCAGCATCCGATAATTCAACCCTGTGCCTCTCCCGCGTCAAAATCGCCGGCTCACCCTCGCCAACGACGAGTTCAACCCGCTTGGCGATCTCGTCCACCAATTCCGCTATACCAGCCCCGGAGACCGCAGAAACAGCGAAACCAGCGGTGACTATGCCGGGATAGAGATCAATTTTATTCACGACTATAAGCAAATTGCCCGCGCCGTCGAATTCGCCCGGCGGGTCCTTGGGACACTGCGGATCATTAAGCCACACCACCAGATTGGCTGATTG
>JANYFM010000232.1 GCA_025362655.1 Hyphomicrobiales bacterium
ATCAAGAAATTCGCCAAGGCGGCAAAACGGGCGGTGGACGAGCGGAGCGGCGAGGGCGAAACCCCGTAGCCCCAAGCGGGATCGCGCTTTAACAGCAAAGGTCAAACGGCTTTGCGCATCGTTTTCATGGGCACGCCGGAATTCTCTGTGCCCGCCCTGACCGAAATCATCGGGCAGGGCCATGAGGTCGTGGCTGTCTACACCCGCGCTCCCAAACCGGCGGGGCGCGGCATGGAAGCGCGGCACTCGCCCATCAGCCGGCTCGCGGAAGGGTTTGGCATTCCCATCCACACACCCAAAAGCCTGCGCCATGAGGCGGCGGCGGAATTGTTCGCCTCACATGGGGCGGATGCGGCTGTTGTCGCCGCCTATGGCCTTATCCTGCCTAAAGCGATCCTCGATGCGCCGGTTCATCGTTGCCTCAACCTGCACGCCTCGCTGCTGCCGCGCTGGCGCGGAGCGGCGCCGATCCAGCGGGCCGTCATGGCGGGAGACGCGGAGACCGGCGTGATGGTCATGCAAATGGAGGAGGGGCTCGATACCGGGCCGGTTGCGATGGCGGAACGCGTGACAATCATGCCGGATATGACGGCCGGCGAATTGCATGACCTTCTGTCGCGGACCGGCGCCGATCTGATTGGCCGGGCGCTGGCCGCGTTATCGCGCGGCAGCCTCGCATCGCAGCCGCAAAGCGCCGAGGGCATCGTCTACGCCAGCAAAATCGATAAGGCGGAATGCCGCATCGATTGGACGAAACCCGCGCGACAGGTTCACGACCATATCCGCGGGCTCTCGCCGTTTCCCGGCGCGTTTTTGGAAACGGATCTCGGACGCGGTCCTGAGAGAATCAAAGCGCTGCGCTCGCAAACCGCCGCGGGAAGGGGCGCGCCCGGCGAAGCGCTCGATGACGCCCTGACCATTGCCTGCGGGCAGGGCTCGGTTCGTCTGACGCAGGTTCAGCGAGCCGGCAAAGCGCCGATGGGGGCCGGAGAGTTTCTGCGCGGAAACCGGGTCGGCGCCGGCCAGCGGCTGTTCTGAGCCATGCCGCGATACAAACTTATCATCGAGTACGACGGGCGGGGCAGTTGCGGATGGCAGCGGCAGCCCGGTCGGGTTTCCATCCAGCAAACGCTCGAGACGGCTTTCGAGGCATTTTGCGGCGAGACACTTTCAATACAGGGCGCGGGGCGCACCGACGCGGGCGTTCACGCGACCGGGCAGGCGGCGCATGTCGATCTGGCGCGGGACTGGCGCGCGGATACCGTTAGAGACGCCGTCAACGCGCATCTCGCGGAAAAGCCCGTGGCCATCCTGCGCGCCGAGAGGGCGGACGACGATTTCAACGCTCGTTTTTCGGCGACGCGGCGGCATTACCTTTACCGCATCTGCAACCGAAGGGCGCAGCCGACGCTGGATTTTGGCCGTGTATGGCATATCAAGCGCGCGCTGAACGCGGATGCCATGCATGAGGCGGCGCAGCGTCTGCTCGGCCATCATGATTTCTCGACATTCCGGGACGCTGATTGCCAGGCTAATTCGCCGCTGCGGACGCTCGACCGGCTCGACGTTTCCCGCGAGGGCGATGAAGTTCACGTGACGGCCTCGGCGAAATCCTTTCTGCACCGTCAGGTCCGCTCCATGGTCGGCTCCCTCGAACATGTCGGTTCCAGCAAATGGACCGCGGATGACCTTGCCGCCGTTCTTGGCGCGCGGGACCGGGCGCGCTGCGGTGTCGTCGCGCCGCCGGACGGACTTTATCTCGCGGGCGTCGATTATCCGGCGAAATAGGCCTCAAGCACGCGCCCATAAATCGCCGTGAGCTTTTCCAGATCGGCGATGGCAACGCGCTCATCGATGGCGTGCATGGTTTGGCCGACGAGGCCGAATTCAACGGTTTCAGCAAAGCCCCGGATGAAGCGCGCGTCCGACGTCCCGCCGCTCGTGGAGAGCTTCGGTTTGCGGCCGGTTTCCGCCTCGACGGCGCGCGAGACGAAATCGACGAAGGGTCCAGGCGGGGTCAAAAACGCCAGCGCGTTGGTGGGTTGAAACCGCAGCGTGACGCGCGCGCCCCCCGCCGCATCCTCAACGCGCCGGCGGATTTCAGCCTCCAGCGTCGCCGGCGTCCAGAGATCGTTGAACCGGATATTAAAAAGCGCCCTTGCCTCCGCCGGGATAACGTTCACGGTCTTGTTGCCGGTATCGATGGATGTGATCTCCAGATTGCTGGCGTCGAAATGATCCGTCCCCGCGTCGAGCGGCGCGGCGCGAAGGGCCGCCGCGAGTCTGACGAGGTGATGCACGGGATTGTCCGCCAGCGCGGGGTAACCGACGTGGCCCGGCTTACCGCTGACGGTGATGGTCCCTGAAAGGGAGCCGCGCCGGCCGATTTTGATCATATCGCCGAGGGCCTCGGGATTGGTCGGCTCGCCGAGGATGCAATGATCGAAAGTCTCGCCGCGCGATTTCGCCCATTCCAGCAGTTTTACGGTGCCGTTGACGGCGGGCCCTTCCTCGTCCCCGGTGATCAGGAAAGCGATGGAGCCTTTGGGCGGCCCGTGTTTTTCCAAATGCCGGAACACCGCCGCGGCCGAGGCGGCGACGCCGCCCTTCATGTCCACGGCGCCGCGGCCCCAGACCATGCCATCGGCGACTTCCGCGCTGAAGGGATCAAAGCGCCAGGCAGCGGCATCGCCAGGGGGCACGACATCGGTATGACCGGCGAAGACAAGACAGGGCGAGCCCGAGCCGATGCGCGCATAGAGATTATCAATGTCCGGCGAGCCGGGCTCTGAAAACACCACGCGGTGGGTTTCAAAGCCCGCGCTTTTCAAACGGTCTTCCAAGAGGCCGAGCGCCCCGGCATCCGCCGGCGTGACCGAGGGGCATCGAATGAGGTCGCGGGCGAGGGTGACGACATCGGTCATTATCTGTCCGTGCGGTTTCATCCCTTCAAACCCGGTCAACGCGAGGGATCAGGGCCGAAGGCGTTGGGGCCGCCCGCTCCCGGACGGCAGCCCAATTCTATCAGAACAACAACGAAGACGCCGAGAAAGGGCAGCCCGACGGCCCAGCCGATCATCGTATAGTCCGGCCCTTCCTGCGTCAGCCCGAAAGCCTCGCAGATCGAGAAGGCCAGAAGCAGCGTGAGGAACACAAACGACAGGGCGGGCCCCTGTCCCCGATCCTGCTGCCGCTTGCTCAGCACCGCGAACAAAGGCCAGGCACAGACAACGTCGAGAATCAGGGAGAGATTGCGGAACCACAGCGGCGCCAGACCCTTGTCCGGATCAACGCCGCCAAGGCTCATGGCCGGGGTCTGAATGGCAAACTGCAATAACACAATCGCGCCGAGGCCTATCCAAAAAGCCATGCGCGGGATGCGGCCGTGCAGCGATAAAAACAGAAATTGCGGGTTCATGGTTCCGCCATAACACGCGCGCGCGGCCCGCAACAGCGCCCGTTCACGCCGGGCCGTCTCTGCGCAAGCCCAACTCAACAATGGCGGCGGCGATGGCGGCGGCGAGCGCAACATCACAGGCGGCGACGATGGCCCAGGGCATGGTGTCGGCAACGCGGGGCTGGAGCCAATGGGCGGCGCCGGCGACAAGCGCGGCCAGCGGCACAATCCCGGCCAGCCCCGGAAGACGACCCCTCGCGCGCAAACGCTTGGCGGAAAGGTTGACGAAGCAGACCGCGATCAGGATGGCGGCGAAAGCATAGACCAGCAGATAAACGAACGTGACGATCGTGATGGCATCCATAAGCTTGCGCTCATCAAGGCCGCGATTGGCGTAGGGAGACAGAAAGCGCCAGCCCGCCGCCAGCGCCAGGAGCAGAGCCGCGAGCAGCGCCGAACCCCGCCACCATTCCCGCCGGGAAATCCCGCCCTGATCGGTGCGGAACAAAAACCGCCATGAGTGCGCCGGCGCCCCGCCGCCCATCAATCCCTCAGCAATTCATTGATGCCGGTTTTCGAGCGTGTCTGCGCATCGACGGTTTTGACGATCACCGCGCAATAGAGCGAGGGGCCGGGCGACCCGTCCGGAAGGGCTTTGCCGGGCAGAGCGCCGGGCACGATCACCGAATAGGGCGGGACATAGCCGATATGAACCCTGCCCGTGGCGCGGTCGATGATTTTGGTCGACGCAGAAATGAACACGCCCATGGAAAGGACCGAACCCTCGCCGACGATAACGCCTTCGACAACCTCGGAGCGCGCGCCGATAAAGCAATTGTCCTCAATGATCGTCGGATTCGCCTGCAAAGGCTCCAGCACGCCGCCGATGCCGACGCCGCCGGACAAATGCACATTCTTGCCGATCTGCGCGCAGGAACCGACGGTCACCCAGGTATCGACCATCGAATTTTCATCAACGTAAGCGCCGAGATTGACGAAAGAGGGCATGACGACGACGTTTTTGGCGATGAAAGCCGAGCGGCGAATGATACAGCCGGGCACGGAGCGAAAGCCCGCCGCCGCGTGCTCTTTCGCCGTCCAACCCTCGAATTTGGAGGGGACTTTGTCCCACCACGCGCTGCCGCCAGGACCGCCCGATATTTCGCTCATATCATTGAGGCGAAAAGACAACAGCACAGCCTTCTTCAGCCATTGATGGACCTCCCATGCCTCCGGGCCGGACTTGCCGGCGGTTTTTTGCGCGACGCGCGCCCGCCCGGAATCGAGCAGCCCCAGAGCCTCATCGACCGCCGCGCGCACCGCGCCTTTGGTGGAGGCGCTGATGTTGGCGCGGTCCTCAAAAGCGGCTTCAATGGTTTTTTCAAGCTGCGCGTGCGGCATCGCCGGTGTCTCCAAACGGATTTCGCGAATGGCATGTTGTCCGACGGTGGTGTCGTCGGGCGCGCGGCGCGAGTCAAGCGCCGATCAGGCCGCCGGCGGCGCGCTGTATTGCTCGTCGCTGACATGTTCCATCCAATCGACATGACTGCCGTCCTTCGACTCTTGGATCGCGACGTGCACCATCGCAATCGCCGCCGAGGCGCCGTGCCAGTGCTTTTCGCCGGGCGCGAACCAGACGGTGTCGCCGGCGCGGACCTCGCGCACCGGCCCGTCCCACGCCTGCACGCGGCCGATGCCGGATAGTATTTTGAGCGTTTGCCCCAGCGGGTGCGTGTGCCAGGCGGTGCGCGCGCCGGGCTCAAAGGTGACGGTGACAGCGCGCACGCGCGCGGGCTCGGGCGCTTCGATGATCGGGTCCTGCCAGACCGCGCCGGTAAAATAATTGGCGGAGGCGCGGATGGATTTAACCGCGCCGAGGGGGGTAATGTGCATGGGAACTCTCCGCCCTCATTTCACCAGCGACACGTTCAAAACAGCGGTTTTCCCGGCCTTCACTGCCGCAAGGCCGTCCTTCAACACCTGGCGAAGCTCGTCCGGCGTTTCAGCTTTGGCGCCGAAGAAGTCAAAGTGCGAGCCGAGCTTTTCATATTCGGGTCCGTCGATGTCGACGCCGTAATGGACCTTCGTGGTGTCGGAAACGCCGCCCTCGTAATAGAGCACGTGGCCTTTGCGCATCGCCTCGTATCTGCGGTTGTTGCAGACGATGATGAGAACGGGCAATCCGTAGGCCTTGGACGCGCCGAATGCCTGAATGACGGGATTGTAAAGGAACGATCCGTCGCCGACGAACAGCACGACCGGCCGCTCCTTGACGCCAAGCTTGACGCCGAGGGCCGCTCCAATGCCCTGGCCCAGCGCGCCGCCGGTGACGCGGAAGAAACTTTGCGGCTCATTGAGCGGCAGATGCTGACGCATTTGCGGCATATGGGTGATGGTTTCGTCGCAAACGACGACGTCTTTTGGCAGAATTTCACCCGCGATGGCGGCGAGCGCGATGCAGTCCAGCTTCTGCGCGGAGGCAGCTTTCCCCGCGTCGGCCGAAAGTTTGGCGACAAGTTTATCGTGCTCCGCGCTCCATTTTGCGCGGCGGGCATCGATCTTTGCCTTGTCGGCGGCGGCCGGCGCGCAGGCCGCGGTGAGCATGCCGAGCGCGCTGGCAACGTCGCCCTCCAGATACCGGTCGGCGCCGAGCACCTGATACGCAAGGTGCATTTTCAGCGGGTTCTCGGAAATGGCGATAATTTTGCCCTTGCCGGGGCGTTTTGACGGGGGATACCAGGGCGCTTTGCCGGAGATCAGCAGGATGAGATCGCTGTCATCCAGATGCTCGAAGCTGCTGAAGCCCAGCCACATCGCGTTATTTTTGGGAAAGTTTGTGTAGACGCTGGCGCGCCCGTTGATGACAGGAACAGCCAGCGCATCCGCCAGTTTTACCAGCGCGTGAAAGGCGGCGGGATCGCGCCCGGCGCCCTCGACGACAATGACCGGATTTTTCGCCGCGCGCAGCAAAGCGGCGATTTCCTCAACGTCGCGCGGCAGCGGCGCGAGTTTCGGCGCCGGCGGCACCAGCGGCAGATCGGCTGGCTTTTTCCACTCGTGCAGCATGCATTCGAGGCCGACATTCACATAAACCGGCCCCTGCGGCTGGCGCGTGGAAATTTCCATCGAGCGCACGACGGTGTTGTAAAGCGTCGGGGCGGAAGTGACCTGCGTCGCCCATTTGACGATGGGATCGACAAAACGATGCGCGCCGCCGACGCTGACGCCGCCGTAAAACTGCGGCTCGACAGGCTGATCGGGATCGTCGCCAAACGTCGTGGCTTCGCCCGACATGACGAGCATCGGGATTTCCTGCTGGGCGGCCGAGAGCATGGCCATGGACCCATGCATCAGGCCGACGCCGGCGTGAACCAGCACCGCCTGGGGTTTGCCGGTGACCGCTGTGTAGCCAAGCGCCATATCAACGGCGACTGTCTCATGCCAGCAATCCAGGAATTGCGGTCCGGCGTTCTTCTCGACGGTCTGGCGGGCCATGGCCTCCCACACCGGGCTCCATTCCGAGCCGGGGGACGACAGAATATAATCGACGCCCAGATTGCGAAACGCCTCCATAATGGCCTCGCCGCCGTCCTGGTAGTTTTTCTTCATCAGACTGTCTCCCGCGCGATTTCCAGTTTGGGCATTCCCCGGCTGTAGCATGGAATTTTGGCGGGGGGCAAAAACGCCGGATTTCAACGCTGCGGCGCTCTTGCGCCGCCGGCGGGCCGTTGCAATAAGGCGCGCTGGCGCGAAACGGAGCCGGGCGGGCATGTCTGAATTTCACGAGCGGGTTTTTTCAGGGGTGCAGCCGACAGGCAATTTGCACCTCGGGAACTATCTCGGGGCCATCACCAAATTTGTCAGCCTCCAAAAGACTCACGAGTGTATTTATTGCGTCGTAGATCTGCACGCGATCACCGTGCCGCAGGATCCGCTGGAGCTGCAAGCCAACACGAGGGAGGTCACGGCGGCCTTCATCGCCGCCGGAATCGATCCGCACAAACAAATTATTTTCAACCAAAGCCAAGTGGCGGAACACGCGGAGCTCGCTTGGATATTCAACTGTGTTGCGCGCATCGGCTGGCTCAACCGAATGACCCAGTTTAAGGAAAAGGCGGGCAAGGACCGGGAGAACGCTTCTATCGGACTTTACGCCTATCCAGCACTGATGGCGGCGGACATTCTCATTTACCGGGCAACGCATGTGCCTGTCGGCGAGGATCAAAAACAGCACCTGGAACTGGCGCGCGACATAGCGCAAAAATTCAACAATGATTTTTCCGAATCGATTGCCCGAAACGGCTTTGGCGGAGCCTATTTTCCCCTGCCGGAACCGCTCATTCAAGGGCCGGCGACGCGCGTCATGAGTTTGCGCGACGGCTCCAAGAAAATGTCGAAATCGGACCCTTCCGACAATTCCAGGCTGAACATTTCGGACAGCGCGGAGCTCATCGCCCAGAAAATCCGCAAAGCCAAAACCGACCCGGAGCCCCTGCCTTCCGAGACCGCCGGACTGGCCAAACGGCCGGAGGCCGACAATCTCGTGGGCATATACGCGGCGCTCGCGGAACAATCGCGCGAAGAGGTGCTGGCGCGGTTCGGCGGCGCCAATTTCTCCACTTTCAAATCCGCTCTGGTGGATCTTTCTGTCGAGAAACTGGGACCGATCGGCGCCGAAATGAAAAGGTTGCAGGGCGACAACGTCTATCTCGATCAGGTCTTGCGCGACGGCGCTGGCCGGGCGCGGGTCATCGCGGCGGAGAATATGGGCCAGGTGAAACAGATTCTTGGATTCGTGCGCTGACCCGGCTCCGGACGACCATCTTGAACACGCCGCGGATAAGGCCGATATAAGCGCGATAGCCGGAGCCGCCGTGTTGCCCGTCATCTCCTGGGAGCCAAGCCATGTTCATTCAGACGGAAGCCACGCCCAATCCCGCCACTCTCAAATTCCTGCCGGGAAGAGCCGTGATGGGGGAGGGGACGCTGGATATGCGTGATTCCACCGCCGCCGAAGCCTCGCCGCTGGCTGCCGCGCTGTTTGCCATCAATCCCGTGTCATCCGTGTTCTTTGGCCCCGATTTTATCTCGGTGACAAAATCAGACGGCGAGTGGCAGCACCTCAAACCGGCGGTGCTCGGCGCCATCATGGAGCATTTTATGTCCGGCAAACCCTTGCTGGACAGTTCCGTCAAAGCGTCCGTTGACGATGAGTTTTTCGATCCGGCGGATGCGGACGCTGTGTCCGCCATCAAGGAAATGTTGGAATCGCGGGTCCGCCCGGCTGTCGCCAGCGACGGCGGCGACATCACCTTCAGGGGCTTTAAGGACGGCGTGGTGTTTCTATCGATGAAGGGCGCCTGCTCCGGGTGCCCCTCCTCGACAGCGACCTTGAAAAACGGCATAGAAAATCTGCTCAAACATTATGTCCCGGAAGTCCAGTCCGTGGAGCAAATGTAGGGGTTTTGATGGACGCAGGCGCCATGGAAAACCGCGCCCGGCTTGTGACATGAAAATATTGGCTATCGACACATCCCTGACATCCGTGTCGGCTTGCGTTTTCGACGGGCAAATCCCGCGCATGCTGGCGAGCGAATGCATCGAGATGAGCCGCGGGCATGCCGAAGCGCTTCTGCCTCTGGTGGAGCGGGTTATCACAGCAACGCCGGGCGGATTTGCGGCTCTGGACCGTGTCGCTGTAACGGTTGGGCCTGGGTCCTTCACGGGCATACGGGTTGGCGTTTCCGCCGCCATCGCAATCGGCATTGCATTGGAAATCCCGGTTGTTGGAGTGTCCACGCTGGCGGCGTTTGCCGCGCCGCTTGTCATGGAAGGCGGCGACAGCGTCATTATAGCGGCCATTGATGCCCGGCACGGACATCTCTACCTGCATACGCTCACGCCATCCGGCAAAACCATCCTGCCCGCGCAAATCCTGAGCGAGGAAGAGGCGGGCCGGCGGATCGGCAAGGGCCCATTTCGATTGGCGGGTCCAGGCTGTGCGAACATAGCCATTCAAGCTTGGCTGAATTATCAAGTCGTCTATGCCGAAGGCGAATTAAAAAATCCGCTGATTGAATTTGTGGCGAGGCTGGGGTTGCGCGCGAGGCCGGAGCTGGCGCCGCCGGTTCCGCTTTACTTGAAAGCTGTCGATGCGCTTCCCGCGGCCCCCGCTCATCCCGGCGCGGGCTGATCGCGTGCTGGCAGGTGTCCTGTGATCTCGATTTTCCACCGAAAACCATCTTTCCAAATCCGCCGGCTGGAGGCCGCGGCGATCCCGCAATGCGCCGCCATCCATTCAGCGTCCTTCGCTTCGGGATGGTCGGAAGCTGAAATCGAAGCGCTCCAGCACGATCCAGCCGTGCAGGCTGACACCGCGTCGGACGCCGCGGCGGGGTCTGTTTATGGCTTTGCGCTATCGAGAAAGGCTATGGATGAAGCGGAAATTCTAACGATCGCCGTTAGAAGCGACGTGCAAAATATGGGGATTGGCAAATCCTTGGCGGAAAAACATATTTTGAACCTCAATTATGCCGGCATTAAATTTATATTTTTGGAAGTGTCCGAAGAAAATAAAAACGCGCTAAGCCTATATAATTGCTTGGGCTTCCACGTCGTTGGCCGGCGGGACGGATATTATGCAGGGCCCAACGGCAAGCGTGTCAGCGCTCTGACAATGAAGCTGACGATACCCTGATTTTGCGGCAATTGCCGATGCGGACCCTTTGGCTGTTTTCCCGCGCCAGGAAAGGCACTAATATACCAAAGGGCATGAGCTTTGGCTCATGACCTTTGGCAAGCGCGAACGCGCGCAGGCTTTGAACAAGCGTCGGCTGACGCGCGGAACTCCATGGATTGACCGCAGGTCAATTCATGGAGCCCTTGGTATAAATGAAGCGGGCGCGGGCTTGGCGCGCCATGAGGAAATGGAATGACGGTCGATAGCACGGCGGCGGGCACGGATGCGGCGGGTTTTGCCGGACTCCCGCGCGCCAAAAACCAAAAAGTGTTGATAAAATCCTACGGTTGCCAAATGAACGTTTATGATGCCGCGAGAATGGCGGATTCGCTCGGGGTTGAGGGATATTCGGAGACGAAAGACGCGGGCGAGGCCGATCTGGTGATTTTAAACACCTGCCATATCCGCGAGCGCGCCTCCGAAAAGGTCTATTCAGAACTTGGCAGAATGAACGAAATCAAAGAGGCCCGCGCAGCGAAGGGGCTTTCCACGGTTTTGGCTGTCGCCGGCTGCGTCGCGCAGGCGGAGGGTCCTGAATTGATCCGCCGCCAGCCCGCTGTCGATTTTGTGATCGGGACGCAAAGCTACCATCAGCTTCCCGAGGCGTTAAAGCGGGCCGCGGGCGGGCCCGCCTTCGTCATGACGGACTTCGACACCGGCGATAAATTCCAACAGCTTGTTCCGCCGGTCGCGGAAAAAATCAAATCCCGAGGTGTCACCGCCTTCGTGACGGTTCAGGAGGGATGTGACAAATTCTGCGCTTTTTGTGTTGTGCCCTATACGCGCGGGGTTGAGCTATCGAGGCCGGCGCGGCAGATTGTGGAAGAGGTCGAGCGTCTCGCCAACGCCGGTGTGCGCGACGTGACTCTGCTCGGCCAGAACGTGAATGCGTGGAACGGCGGCGCGGGCGGGCCGCGCGCCGGCCTGCCCGGCCTGTTTGAGAAAATCGCCGGAGTGCCCGGCATATCGCGCATCCGCTACATGACCAGCCATCCCTGTGACATGGATGACGGATTGATCGAAGCCCACCGCGACATGCCAGCCCTTATGCCCTATCTGCATCTGCCGGTTCAGTCGGGATCGGATCGGGTGCTGAAAGCCATGAACCGCAAACACCGCGCCGCGGATTATGTGAAAATTATCGAACGAGTACGGCGCGCGCGGCCCGATATTGCGATATCCTCGGATTTCATCGTTGGCTTTCCCGGCGAAACGCAAAGCGATTTTGAGGACACGATGAGGCTCGTCCGCGAAATCGGATTCGCCAGCGCTTATTCGTTCAAATATTCGAGCCGCCCGGGGACGCCGGCGGCGGACCTGCCGGGGCATCCGGACGAAGCGATGAAATCGCGGCGGCTGCTCGAACTGCAAATTTTGCTTGAGGAGCAGCGCCGCGCGTTCAATCAGGCGCGCGTCGGAACCATGACCGAGGTGCTGTTTGAAAAAGAGGGACGCCACAAGGGTCAGATAGGCGGGAAAACGCCTCATATGCAGGCAGTCCATGCCGAGGGTCCGGCGGAGCTGATCGGACAGATCCGGTTGGTGGAATTGGCGGAACTGGGCTCCAATTCTTTCCGCGGCCGGATTGCCGGCGGGACCGCGCCATGAACGGCATCCGCGGCAATGGCCAGCCGGACAAAGGGCGCGTCGATCCGAAGGCCAAGGCCTTGGAGAGCCCGAACGCGGAAGGGGCGGCGGAAACCTCGGTCACATTCAGCGACAACCGGCTGGCATCGCTGGTACTCGGCCAGTTCGATCAAAACATCGCAAAAATCGAACGGCGGCTGGGTGTCATCGCAAGCGCCAACGGCAATCATATCACCATCAAGGGAACCTTGGCGGCGACACAAAACGCGCGGCGGATTCTTGAAAAATTGTATGAGCGCGTCCGTCAGGGCCACAATCCCGGCCTTGCCGATATCGACGGAGCCATCGAAGAGGAGCTTCTGCAGGGCTCGCTGTTCCCCGAGGAGGCCGGCGCCGCGAAGGGAAAATTCGGTTCGATAGCCACGCGTAAGCGCGGAACGGTCTGGGCGCGAAACGCCGCTCAAGATAGTTACCTTAAATTGTTGAAACAGAACGATCTTGTGTTTGCCGAGGGACCCGCGGGAACCGGCAAGACTTGGCTGGCGGTTGGATACGCGGTTTCCCTGCTGGAGCAGGGACGGATCGAACGGTTGATTCTGTCACGCCCGGCGGTGGAGGCCGGCGAGAGGCTGGGATTTCTGCCCGGCGATATGCGGGAAAAAGTCGATCCCTATCTGCGCCCGGTTTATGATGCCCTCTACGATTTCATGGACGGGCGGACCGTGGAACGCGGACTCGAAACCGGGATGATCGAGGTCGCGCCGCTGGCATTTATGCGCGGCCGGACGCTGTCACACGCCTGTGTCCTGCTGGATGAGGCGCAAAATGCCACTTCCATGCAAATGAAAATGTTTTTAACCCGGCTGGGAGAAGGGTCCTGCATGATCGCCACCGGCGATCCCTCGCAGACGGATTTGCCGGCCGGCCAGGAACCGGGCTTGAGCGAGGCAATCCGTATTCTGGCGAATCTGGAGCGCGTCGGCCATGTTCAATTCAAAGCGGCGGACGTGGTTCGGCATGACCTCGTGCGCAGAATTGTCGATGCTTACGAAAAATTCCCGCGCCCTGAAGCGCCGCCTGACAATCGCAGACGATGAAGCCCAGGGTCGGCATCACCATTGAATATTCCGCATGGCGCCGGCAGCCGCGGATATCCGGATCCACGAAACGGGCCATCGCCGCCTGCGTGGATGAAGCGGTTTGCCCTCTGCCGGCAAAGGCGGAGGTCAGCCTCCTGCTGTGCGGCGATGCGAGAATCCGCGAATTGAACAAAGCCTGGCGCGGCATCGACAAAGCGACGAATGTGCTGTCCTTTCCGCAGCAGGGGCCGGAGCTCCAGCCCTTGCTTGGCGATATCGCCATTTCCTACGAAACACTCCAGCGCGAGGCGCGCATTGAGCTAAAATCGTTTTCCGATCATTATTCGCATATGGTCGTCCATGGATTTCTGCATTTGCTCGGCTGCGATCACGAGGCCAAAAAAGATGCGCTGTTGATGGAAAATTTTGAGCGAAAAATTCTCGCCCGCCTTGGTGTCGCGGATCCCTATGCGCGCGCCCCCGGTTTGAAAGCCCCCGGCCCATGAGCGAAAGCGCCTCTGATTCGCCCGCGGGCGGCAAATCCCAGGACCGCTCCGGTCTGTTTGACCGGCTGCGCGTGCTGTTTGGATTGCATGGCGGCTCGGTGCGGGAAGACATAGCCGACGCGATAAAGGACACATCGACGGGATCAGGGCTCTCGGCGCAGGAGCGCGTGCTGCTCGAAAATGTTCTGTTGCTGGACGAGTTGCGGGTTGAGGACGTGATGGTTCCCAGAGCCGACGTCATTGCCGTGGAATATGAAACAACGCTGTTCGAACTGCTGTCGGTTTTCCGAACCGCCGGCCATTCCCGGCTGCCGGTTTATCTGCTCACGCTGGATGATCCCCGCGGCATGGTTCATATCCGCGACTTCGTGGATTATGTCGCGCGGGCGGCGGAGGCTGTGCGGCTTCCGATTCGCCGGACGGCGGATTCCGGGCAGCCAAAGCCGGCCTCCGAGGCCGCCGCGGCGTCGCATTTCGAAGCTTTCGATCTTTCGGTTCCCCTGTCGAAAACGAACATTCTGAGGCCGGTGCTGTTCGCCCCGCCGTCCATGCCCGCTCTCGACCTGCTGGTGAAAATGCAGGCGAGCCGGACGCATATGGCGCTTGTGATCGATGAATACGGCGGCACGGACGGACTGGTCTCAATCGAGGACATTGTTGAAAAAATCGTCGGTAATATCGAGGATGAGCACGATCTCGACGAGGCCCCAAAAATTGAATCCGCCGCCGATGGCAGTTTTGTCATCGACGCCCGCGCGAGTTTGCCGGACGTGTCGGCGATGATCGGGCGCGAAGTCGCCAGCACGGCGGATACGGGCGAAATCGACACCATCGCCGGATTTGTGACCAAAATAACCGGGCGGGTTCCGGTGCGCGGAGAGATCATCCGCATTGACGATATGCTGGAGCTGGAAATTCTCGATGCCGATCCGCGCCGGGTTAAACGGGTGCGGGCACGGCGGTGTGCGCCGCCTGGCGCGGGCGGCTGAATTGCGCCAAGCCCGCTGGAAACAAGGCCAATGCTGAGACTGGCAAACATCGTCATTCTATCCTGGGGATGGAAGCGGCGGCTGATCGCGCTTGGCGCAGGCGCCGCGGGCGCGCTGGCCATGCCGCCGTTTGATTTTGCGCCGGCGCTCTGCATTCCGCTGATGGCTGCGGTATGGCTGATCGATGGCGCGGCGCGGGGGCCTGAGCAGCGCGGCTTCCCGGCGATCCGCGACGCGGCGGGAGCGGGATGGTGGGTTGGATATGGGTATTTTCTGGCGGGCCTCTGGTGGCTTGGCTCAGCCTTCCTCGTGGAGGCCGACAAGTTCCTTTGGGCTTTGCCGATCGCGGTTGGCGGTATGCCCGCCGGGCTGGCGCTTTTCACCGCCGGCGGCTTTGCGCTGGCGCGTGTGCTGTGGTCCCCGGGCGCCGGGCGCATCCTCGCTTTGGCAACGGGACTGGGGGCGGCCGAATGGATCCGCGGAACGGTGTTTACCGGCTTCCCGTGGAATGAATTTGGAATGGCCCTCGGCGGCAATCTGGTTCTGGCGCAGATATCCTCCTTAGCCGGGCTCTATGGTTTGAATTTTCTCGCCGTCGCGATTTTCGCTGCGCCGGCGACGTTGATCGACGGGGCAACCGGGACCGACGGTGAACCGGCGCGCAGACCGCTGTGGCGCTCGCCGACGGGCTGGGCCGGGGCGGCTCTCGCGGCAATCGCAATATTCGGAGCCGCGCGGCTTGGCGCCGGACCCAGTGAATTCGAACCCTCCGTCAAACTCCGGATCATGCAGCCGAACCTGCCCCAGGATGAAAAGTTCAGGCCGGAAAACAAGGACAGGATATTAAGTCACTACCTCAGCCTGAGTGACCGCGCGACGTCGCCGCAATCGAGCGGGGCTATGGATGCAACCCACCTGATCTGGCCGGAGTCCGCATTCCCTTTCATATTATCGAGGGATCCGGCGAGTCTCGCCCGAATCGGCGCGCTGCTGGGCGACACCACCACGCTGATCACAGGAGCGGCCCGGATCGGTGATCGCGCGAGGGGTGATTTGCTGCCCGGAGAGACGCAGGCGACCTACCACAATTCGATTCAGGTGATTGGAAAAGCCGGCGTCATTCTCGACACCTATGACAAGGTTCACTTGGTTCCGTTTGGGGAATATCTGCCGTTTTCCGGCTTTCTCACGAGCTATGGCATTCGGCATCTCGTACACATTCCCGGAGGCTTTACTCCCGGCGCTTTGCGAAAATCCATCACCGCGCCCAAATTGCCGGCATTCGCGCCGCTCGTCTGTTACGAGGCCATTTTTCCGGGTGAAGCGCTGGCCGGGGACGGAAAGAGCGACCGCCCCGGTTTCATGCTCAATTTGACCAATGATGCGTGGTTCGGGCACACGCCCGGCCCTTACCAGCATTTCGCGCAGGCGCGCTTGCGCTCCATCGAGGAGGGACTCCCACTCGTGCGCGCTGCCAATACCGGCATATCCGCAATAATTGATGCCCATGGCCGAATAATCAGCCAGCTTCCATTGGGGGTGGAAGGGGTACTCGACGGCGCGCTGCCGAAAAGGATCGAGGCCACGTTTTTCTCCAAAAACCCATTTCTGGGCTCCTCGGTTCTTTTCTTGCTCATGATCGCTGGCGCGCTCTTCGCGAAATTACGCTCCTGATCGGCGGCAGAGACCCTCGGGAGGTCAAATATTCGTTGCAAAAATCAGTTGGGCTCGCGTAAAGAGTGCGTGGGATTATTTTTGAAACCCCTTTAAATTTGAAGCGCCCGTCATAGCACCAGCTTGGCAAGAGACATGACCATGGGGAAAGAGCCGAATCCGATTGACCGGCATGTCGGCAGCCGGGTGCGCATGCGGCGCATCCTCGCGGGGATGAGTCAGGAAAAACTCGGCGAGGCGCTCAGCCTGACTTTCCAGCAAGTGCAAAAATACGAGAAAGGCACCAACAGGATCGGCGCCAGCCGGCTCCAGCAAATCTCCAAGATTCTTCAGTCGCCGCCATCGTTCTTTTTCGAAGGCGCCCCCACAGGGGAGCCCGGCGCGGCGCCCGGATTCGCGGAATCATCCGAGGTCGTGGATTTTCTATCGACGGTTGAAGGCTTGCAGCTCAACAAGGCTTTCGCCAGCATCAAAGATGCGAAAATCCGAAAAAAAATTGTCGAACTCGTGACCGCGATCGCCGGCAGTGATGGCGGAGCGGCAGGGAAGTAAACCGCTAAACCCCCGTTCGTTTTATCGAACGAAGTACGATATATCCGCTTGACCGGCGGAAAGCGTTCTGTAAAACGAAGCCGATTGGCGCTTGCCGCCGAAACTTCCCGCATGAAATCAATATGCAAATCGGGCGGGGGGAAGCTCAAAATTCAGACCGGAGAATCCGCGTGGCCCGCAATTCATACCTCTTTACAAGCGAATCCGTCTCGGAGGGTCATCCGGACAAGGTTAGTGACCGCATTTCAGACGAAATCGTCGATCTTTTTTTTCGCGAAGGCACCAAAGCCGGAATGGACCCCTATCAAATCCGGGTTGCCTGCGAGACGCTCTGCACCACCAACCGCGTTGTGATCGCCGGGGAAGTGCGCGGACCCAAAATTTCCGAAGACACCATCATCCAGACCGCCCGCAAAGCGATCCGCGACATTGGCTATGAGCAGGACGGTTTCCATTGGGAGCACGCGAAAGTCGAGGTTCTGCTTCACTCGCAGTCCGCCGACATCGCGCAAGGCGTTGATGCCGCCGGAAACAAGGATGAAGGAGCCGGCGACCAAGGCATCATGTTTGGCTACGCCTGCCGGGAAACCCCGGAATTGATGCCTGCCCCGCTTTATTATTCGCACAAGATCCTGCGTTTAATCTCCGAAGCGCGCCACGCGGGCAAAGAGAAGTTCCTGGGTCCGGACGCTAAAAGCCAAGTGACGGTCCGTTATGAAAACGGCAAGCCGGTTGGCGCGACGCAGATCGTCGTTTCGCACCAGCACATTGTCGAAGACATGACTTCGGCCCAGATACGCGCCGCGGTCGAGCCCTATGTCCGCAAGGCGCTGCCGGAAAGCTGGATCACCAAGGACACCGTCTGGCACATCAATCCGACCGGAAAATTCTTCATCGGCGGCCCCGACGGCGACTGCGGCCTGACCGGGCGCAAAATCATCGTCGACACCTACGGCGGCGCGGCCCCGCACGGCGGCGGCGCTTTTTCGGGCAAGGACCCGACAAAGGTCGACCGCTCAGCCGCCTATGCGGCGCGCTATCTCGCCAAGAACGTTGTCGCGGCGGGTCTTGCGGAGCGCTGCACCCTGCAGCTCGCCTATGCGATCGGCGTCGCCCAGCCGCTGTCGCTTTATGCCGATCTGCATGACACCGGCAAGATCGATTCCGACAAGCTTGAGAAGGTGCTGATGGACGTCATGAGCCTGTCGCCGCGCGGCATCCGCGAGCATCTGCAATTGAACAAGCCGATTTATGCGCGCACGTCGGCGTTCGGCCATTTCGGCCGCGAGCCCGATGCCGATGGCGGCTTCTCGTGGGAGAAGACCGATATCGCGGACAAGCTGAAGTCGCACTTCGCGTAATCCGGGAAGCGCCCGGTTTCTTCAGTCCCGACAAATTCGCTTACGCCGGTCCGCCGGCGTAAGCTTTTTTTTATGAGGCGCGCGTGACCGGCACCGGGGAACCAAACGAACGGGCCGCGCCATCCGGGCTGTACGGAAGGCGCAAGGGCAAAAAGCTGAGAACCCGCCATATAAATTTAATGGCGGAGCTTCTGCCGCTTTTGCAAATCGACACCGGAGCGGAAATATTCGAGCCGCGCGGGGACCCCGAATTCCGCAGCGCGGCCGTCTGTCTCGAAATCGGATTTGGCGGCGGCGAGCAT
>JANYFM010000236.1 GCA_025362655.1 Hyphomicrobiales bacterium
ATGCCCAGGGGATCGGCGGAGCCGTTGGGATCCCCGCCATCCTCGCGAAATCCCCTGCTGGTACGGTTGACGCCCATGGTCCAAGTGGGGCGATGGCCGATCAGCGCCTCTTTCTGGTACTTGGCCAGATCATTGTCGCTCATGCCGTTAAAATAATTGTAGGTTGAGTTATACTCGCGCACATGATCGAGACAGAAGCAGAAATACTGCCCCGATGGGCCGTCTGCGCGAGGGGCAGTATTTCTGCTTCTGTCTCGATCATGTGCGCGAGTACAACTCAACTTACAATTATTTCAACGGCATGAGCGACAATGATCTGGCCAAATACCAGAAAGAGGCGCTGATCGGCCATCGCCCCACTTGGACAATGGGCGTCAACCGCACCAGCAGGGGATTTCGCGAGGATGGCGGGGATCCCAACGGCTCCGCCGATCCCCTGGGCATGTTCCGCGCCCGCGCCAGGCGGGCCGCCGAGGCCAAACGCCCCCGCTATGGCGTCGCCGCGACGAAGGCCCTGACGACACTCGGGCTGGACGACAATGCGGATGCGGAATCCATTAAGGCGCGTTACAAGGAGCTGGTGAAACGCCTTCACCCCGACGCCAACGGCGGCGACCGGTCCACCGAAGATAAATTGCGCGAGATCATCCAGGCCTATAATCATCTTCGATCAGCCAAGCTCGCCTGACAGCGGGCGCCGCCCCCGTGCACGGGGTCTGCCGGCCCATCGTCAATCCGGCGGCCCCGCCAGGCCCCGCAAATTGCCGCCCCAAAGCCGGGACGCGCATGGAGGACCAATGCAAACGACGATCCAGACGCCCGGCATGCCCACAAAAAAAGTCAATGTGCGCGAAGTCTTCAAAATCGATTCCGACATGGAATGTCTGGCCTATGCCGCCGGCGAAAGCCATGTGCCTGATTTGGATCAGGATTATCTCTTCGACCGCGAGACAACCCTGGCCATTCTCGCAGGGTTCGCTCACAACCGCCGGGTCATCGTGACCGGCTATCACGGCACCGGCAAATCCACCCATATCGAGCAGGTGGCGGCGCGGCTCAACTGGCCCTGCGTGCGCATCAATCTCGACAGCCACGTGTCGCGCATCGATCTCATAGGGAAAGACGCGATTGTGCTCAAAGAGGGCAAGCAGGTCACCGAATTCCGCGACGGCATTCTGCCCTGGGCGTATCAGAATAATGTCGCCCTCGTGTTCGACGAATATGACGCCGGCCGGCCGGACGTGATGTTCGTCATTCAGCGGGTGCTGGAGTCTTCAGGCCGGCTGACCCTGCTGGACCAGAGCCGCGTCATCAGGCCGCACCCCTCATTCCGCCTGTTCGCCACCGCCAACACGGTGGGCCTCGGCGACACCTCCGGACTCTACCATGGCACCCAGCAGATCAATCAGGCGCAGATGGATCGCTGGTCCATCGTCACCACGCTGAATTATCTGCCGCATGATAATGAGGTGGCGATCGTGCTCGCCAAGGCGCCGCATTACCGCAACAAGGAGGGGCGCGACATCGTCAACAAGATGGTGCGTGTGGCGGACCTGACGCGGAATGCCTTCATCGGCGGCGACCTGTCGACGGTGATGAGCCCGCGCACCGTCATCACCTGGGCCGAAAACGCCGATATTTTCAAGGATATCGGCTTCTCGTTCCGGCTCACCTTCCTGAACAAATGCGATGAGCTGGAGCGCTCGATTGTCGCTGAATTCTACCAGCGCTGTTTTGGCCAGGAATTGCCGGAAAGCTCGGTCAATGTGGTGATGAGCTGAGGAAGGGGCGGCGTGTGCAGCAGGCGCGGGTTTGATTTGGCGCCCGGCGCGATGCATCGGACGATAAAAGCGCGCGGCAAATGGGTGCTTTGATGCCTGCGGGAAACATTTGATGTCTGTCACCAACCGCAAACCCGCCCAAAAGTCCGGCGCCCCGCAGGACGCCTTCAAACGCGCTGTTGCCAGCTGCATGCGCGCCATGGCGAAGGCGCCCGAGCTGGAAGTTGTCTATGCCGCCGAAAAGCCGTCCCTGAGCGTCACCGGCGAGGAGGCCAAAGCCCGCCTGCCCGAGCCCGCGCGCAAACTATCGCCGGGCGAGGCGGCCATCGTGCGCGGCCACGCGGATTCGATGGCGCTGAAACTCGCCTGCCACGATGCCGCCATTCACCGCCGCCTCGCGCCCAAGGGCCAGGAGGCCCGCGCGGTGTTTGAGGCGGTTGAGCAGGCGCGGGTTGAATCCATCGGCGCGCGGCGCATGGAGGGCGTTGCCGGCAATCTCGCGGCGATGCTGGACGACCGCTATCAGCGCGGTAATTTCGCCAACGTCTCCGACAAGGCCGATGCGCCGCTGGAGGATGCGGTCGCCATGATGGTGCGCGAGCGCCTGACCGGCAGGGCGCCGCCGAAGGCCGTGCAAAAAATCGTCGATCTCTGGCGCCCCATCCTCGAAGCGCGCGCCGGCAAAGAACTCGACAGGCTCGGCGATTCAATCGCCGACCAGCGCGCCTTTGGCCGCGCCGTGCAAAAGCTGCTGCAATCCCTCGACATGATGGACGAGGAGGCCCTCGACCACGACGACACCGGCGACGAGGCGGGCGACGACGAGGCCAATGACAAACAGCAGGAATCGCAAAGCGAGGGCGAGCAGGACGAAAACGGCCAAGCCATGGAAATGGAAAAGGCCGAAGGCGCGCAGGACGAAATCGAGGAAGGCGAGATGGACGCCGCCGACGCGCCCGCCGGCGAGTTCCCCGATGACGCCGACGAGGGCGAGGCCGACGAGGCCTCGGAAAGCAAGCGCCCGCCGGTTCACGGCGAAATCGGCGCGCGCGGCCCCGAATACAAGTGCTTCACGCCGAAATTCGACGAGACCGTGCCTGCCGAGGAGCTGTGCGAGCCCGAGGAGCTGGAGCGCCTGCGCGCATATCTCGACAAGCAATTGCAGAACATGTCGAGCATCGTCGCGCGGCTCGCCAACCGGCTGCAAAGACGTCTGATGGCCCAGCAGAGCCGCGCATGGGAATTCGATCTTGAAGAGGGCGTGCTCGATCCCTCGCGCCTGACGCGCGTGGTGATTGACGACATGCGCGGGCATTTCTCGCCGCTGTCGTTCAAGCGCGAGAAGGACATGAACTTCCGCGACACGGTGGTGACGCTGCTGCTCGACAATTCAGGATCGATGCGCGGCCGGCCAATCACTGTTGCCGCGACCTGCGCCGATATTCTGGCGCGCACGCTGGAGCGCTGCGGCGTCAAGGTCGAAATCCTCGGCTTCACCACGCGCGCCTGGAAGGGCGGGCAGTC
>JANYFM010000151.1 GCA_025362655.1 Hyphomicrobiales bacterium
GCCGGGCTTCCCAGCCGTCCTCAACCACGATGGTTTGATGCGCTTCAATGATGAGCGCGGGGCCGGGAATCCGGTGTCCCGGCGCCAGCGCGGCGCGTTTGAACACCGCCGCGTCATGCCGGCGCCCGTCGCTGAAGAACACGGTCCGCGCGGCGGGAGCCGGCGCGTCCCCGGCGGCCGCAACGGGATCAACAGGGAGAAAAGCCGCCGCGCCGCCGGAGGCCTCGGCCGTGACAGCCTCAACAACGAGCCCGCGTTCCGCGTCAATAAAGCCAAAGCGCATTTGATGCGCCGCGAGGAACTCCCCGCGCAGGCTGCCCCGGAAGTCCTCCGTCAAAATCCCGCCGCGAAAAATCATCGCGGGAAGGTCGAGCGCCGCTTCCGCCCCGGCATAGCGGATATGCGCGGCAACGCTGAGGCTCTGCGCGGCGCGCGCCACGCCCTGGCTTTCCAGTTCGATGGCGCATGGCTCCCCGAGCTCCAGCGCCGCCGCGGCGAGCGCCGGACCCGCGCTCTCCAGCGGCTCGTTCAGCGTGCGCGCGCGCGTTGCGCTGATTTCCGCGTGGCCCATGCCCCAGGCCGACAGCAGGCCGGACATCGGGTGGATCAGCACCTCCGGTATCCCCAGCGCGTCGGCGACGAGGCAGGCATGCTGGCCGCCCGCGCCGCCAAAACAATTCAGGACATAGGCGGTGACATCGTGTCCGCGCTGAACGGAAATCTTCTTGATCGCCTCGGCCATGTTGGCCACGGCGATTTTGATGAAGCCGTCGGCTGCCTCCTCGATGCTTCGGCCGCCGCCGATTTGCGCCGCCAGAACAGCGAATTTCCCGCGCGCCGCCTCGCCGTCCAGCGGCTCGTTGCCGCCGGGGCCGAAAATCGCCGGGAAGAATTCCGGCGACAGTTTGCCGGTCACGACATTGGCATCGGTGAGCGCCAGCGGCCCGCCGCGGCGGTAACAGGCGGGGCCCGGGTCCGCGCCCGCCGATTCCGGCCCGACGCGGCAGCGCGCGCCGTCAAAACGCAGCAGCGATCCGCCGCCCGCCGCGACCGTGTGAATGCGCATCATGGGCGCGCGCATCCGCACGCCCGCCACCTCGCATTCGAGGGACCGCTCGAACCGGCCGTCGAAATGCGCCACGTCGGTTGAGGTGCCGCCCATGTCAAAGCCGATGACGCGCGCAAAGCCGGCGGCCTGCGCCGATTTCGCCAGACCCGCCACGCCGCCCGCCGGCCCGGAAAGCACCGCGTTGCGGCCCTGAAAAAACTTCGCGGACGTCAGCCCGCCCGATGACATCATGAACAACAGGCGGATGCCCGCGCGCTCCGCCTCAAGCTCCGCCGCGACCCGCGCGACATAAAGCCGGAGCACCGGGGACAAATAGGCGTCGGCGACGCTGGTGTCGCCGCGCCCGACGATTTTGATCAGCGGCGAGACCTCGTGGCTCGTGGAAATTTGCGTGAAGCCGGTTTCAGCCGCCAGCGCGGCGAGGGCTTTTTCATGGCGCGGATATTGGTGGCCGTGGACAAGCGCGATGGCCACAGAGCGGATGCCCCGCGCAAAAGCCGCGCGAAGCAGAGCTTGCGCGGCGGCGGCATCGAGCGGACGCTCAATCGTTCCATCGGCGAGAACCCGCTCGTCCGCCTCGATCACACTCTCATAGAGCTGCGCGGGTTTGATTATATTGCGGGCGAAAATTTTCGGACGGTCCTGATAGCCGATCTCCAGCACATCAGCGAAGCCGCGCGTTGTCACAAACAGCGTGCGCGCGCCCTTGCGCTCCAGCAGGGCATTGGTGGCGATTGTCGTGCCCATGCGCACTTCATTGACGAGGCCGGCTGGTATTGCCGCGCCGGGCGCCAGCCCAAGGATTGCGCGCATGCCCGCGACGGCGGAATCGCCTTTCCCGCCGTGATTTTCCGACAGAATTTTGCGGGCGTGCAGGCGGCCCTCCGGGTCAGCGCCGATCACGTCGGTGAACGTGCCGCCCCGGTCGATCCAAAAGTTCCAGCGCGGCATCGTTGAACTCCAGGTTTGGCCCGTCGGCGGGCCACGCCCCGGTGTCAGGGACTATGCCATGGCGTCCAAGCTTTCGAAATTCCAAAGGCCGGCCCGGCAAAACGCGCTTGATTTCCTTGCGGCTTCACATATCGTTATGTTTAATAACATTTTGCTCTTGGCGCGGAATGGCTTGTGGCCGCAAGGCAGGGTTCGGAAACGCCGGCATGGACGGGTGCCAACGATGATCGAAACTCCCGTGCTGATCGCCGGCGGCGGACCCGTTGGCCTGACGCTCGCCATGGACCTGGCATCGCGCGGCATCGCCAGCGTGGTTCTGGAAGCGCGCGGCGAGGTGCCCCCCAATCCGCGCTGCAACACGACCAATGCGCGCTCGATGGAAATTTTTCGCCGGCTGGGCTGCGCCGATGCGGTGCGCCGCGCCGGCCTGCCCGGCGATAACAGCACCGACGTTGTCTATATGACCCGGATGAACGGCGGGGAGCTGGTGCGCTTCAGCCGTCCGACGCCCGACGATATCCGCGCCGGCGCCCTCGCCGGCATCAGCGCCGATTGGCCGACGCCGGAGCTGCCGCATTATATCAGCCAGCTGTATCTGGAGCCGGTGCTGCGCCGATGCGCGGTTGAAAAACACAAGGTTGATCTGCGTCTAGGCTGGGAGCTGTTGTCGTTCACGCAGGATAAAGCTGGCGTCACCTGCCTGGCGCGATCACCCGCCGGCGGGAAAACCGAAACTTTCCGCTGCCAATATCTTGTCGGCGCGGATGGTTCGGGCAGCCTCGTGCGGCGCGATATCGGCGCGCGCCTTGAGGGCATTCCCGCGCTGGGCGCGGCTTGCACTTCCTTCATCCGCGCGCCGCGGCTGACCGAGCTTTACCGCCATCATCCCGGCTGGATGTATCGTTTTATCGGCGGCGTCATTATTGTCGCCATCGACGGGATCGACGAATGGCTGATCCATACGCAGCCTCCGGCGGGCGCGGACCCGGAGATATTCGACTTCGAGCCGGCGATGTTTGCGGCGATCGGCGAGGCCTTCGAATACAAAACCGTCAACGTGGCGCGCTGGACCGCGCGGGCGATGGTCGCCAATAAATACCGCGAGGGGCGGGTGTTTTTGGCGGGTGACGCGGCGCATATCTGGATTCCCATGGGCGGCTTTGGCATGAACGCCGGCATCGGCGACGGCTGCGCCATCGGCTGGCTGCTGGCGGGCGTGCTGAAGGGCTGGCTCGACCCCAAAGCCCTCGATGCCTATGAGCTGGAGCGCGCGCCCATCGGGGCCGCGGTGGCAACGCAGGCGGCGCGCTGGGGCTCGGATCTGCGCCCGCTGATGCTCCAAGGCGCCGCTGAATGCGAATTGCTGAACCATGACGCGGCGGCGCGCAAGGCGCTGGGAGACCGCATCGTCGAAATCAACGGGTCGGAGTGGGAAAACTCCGGCATGCAGTTCGGCCTGTGCTACCGCGAATCCCCGATCATCGCCTATGATGGAATCGAGGCGCCGCCGTTCTCGCTTGAGGTCTACAAAGAGACCTCCTCGCCGGGCGCGCGCGCGCCGCACGTGGCCCGCGGCCCGCGCAAGGCGCTCTACGACGAATTCGGCGAAGGCTTCGCCCTGCTGCGCATCGGCTCCAATCCGCCGTCGGGACAGGCGATCATCGCGGGCGCGGCGAAACGCGGCATTCCCCTGGCGGTTATCGACGCGCGCGAGCCCGAAGCGGCGGTTAAATACGAAGGCTACAGCCTCATTCTCGTGCGCCCGGATCAGCACATCGCCTGGCGATCCCATGGCGAGGCTGAAAACGCTGAGGCGCTGCTGGACCGAATCACAGGCAAGCTCATCGCCGAACGCAAAATTCAGCGTTACGCCGCGCGCCGCATGGATGTTTCTTGCGGCATTCCGCAAAATCTGCTTTTCCGCCGCGGCAAATGGCTGTTTTCCGACGCAACGGCGAAAAGCATCATGGCGCTTGATGCGAAAAGCGGCGCGGTGGCGCAGCGCGCGGCCTTTGGCGGGACTCCCGGCGGCTTTGGTTTTCTTCCCGACGGGCGGATGGTTTGCGCTTCGCCGGATGACGCGCGGCTTATGATCGAGGAGGGCGGCGCGTTCGCCGTCTATGCGGATCTTAGCGCACTGGTCACGGGCAGGCTTGAAAATCTCATCGTGGACCGCGTTGGGCGCGTCTACGTCATCGCCGGCGGCGAAACTTCCGGGCGCGGCGCCATCCTTTGCATCGACACGGACCGCGGCGCGCGCGTGGCCCTGCGCGGCCTAAAGGGTCCGTCGGGCATGGCCATCACGCAGGATGGCAACACGCTGCTGTTTGCGGAAAGCGCCTCCGGCCGCATTCTGCAAAGCCGCTTTGAGTTGAACGGCGATCCGCGCAGCCCGCGCGGCTATATCCATACGGACCCCGCAAGCGCGCCGCGGGGCCTCTGCATCGACCGGTCCGGCGGGCTGTGGGTTTGCCTGCCCGGCGCGCGCGCGCTGGAGCGCTATGACCGCCGCGGCGAGCCCGATGCGCGCATCGAAACCCCCGGCATTATACCCATGATCTGCGCGCTCAGCGCCGACGGGACCGAGCTGCTTATTGGCGGCGTTGAGGCGCCCGGCGAAGGCGGCCCGCCGCATCAGACGCTGGCGGGCAGCGTGCCGCGCGGATGGATCGGCAAAGCCGATCTAACGCCGTCAGGCCTCGCCGCGGCTGCGCCCCAGGCCCCCGCCGCGGCTGCTTCAGCAGCCGCCATCGCCGGCCTCTGGGATGTTGTCATCCGCGCGCCCATCGGCGACCAGGATGTGACGTTCGATTTCCAGCCCGAAGGCGGCGATCTCTATGGCTCGGTGCGCGGGCGCGGCGAAACCAACGAAATCATCGATGGCAGGGCCGGCGGCTTCGCGCTTTCCTGGCGCGGCAAAGTCAGCCAGCCCGTGTCGATGGAAATCGAATTCACTGCCATGATCGACGGCGACGCGATTTCCGGCAGCGCGAAGAGCCCGTTCGGCGCCACGGCCTTTTCGGGGCGCAGGTCAGAGTGAGCGCGCTCACCCGGTCTCGGTGTAGCGCTTGTCGAATTCCCAAACGGCGGGAAAGCCGATGAGATCGTTGAAATCAGCGAAGGAATAAAGCGGCGTTTCGCCTGTTGATCCGCCGGTTTTTTCGATCTCCCGGTAAGCGGACGTGAGCGCGTGCGCCGTGGCCAGAAAGCCCGCGGCGGGGAAAATCGCCAGCGCGAATCCCAGTTCCGCGAGACGCGCGGCGGGCAGCATCGGCGTGCGCCCGCCGTTGACCATATTCGCCATCAGCGGCTTGCCGATGCGCTTGCCGATCGCCGCCAGCTCCGCTTCGCTTTCCGGCGATTCGATGAAAATGATATCCGCGCCGGCCCGCGCATAGGCCTCGCCCCGCGCGAGCGCCTCATCAAGGCCCAGCGACGTCCGCGCATCCGTGCGCGCGATGATGAGAAAATCCGCGCTGGAGCGCGCGTCGCAGGCCACGCGGATTTTGCGGACCATGTCCTCGGCCGCGATGACGCGGCGGCCCGGCGTATGGCCGCATTTTTTGGGAAACTCCTGATCCTCAAGCTGAATCGCGGAAACGCCGGCGCGCTCATAGCCCCGCACGGTGTGCGCGGCATTGAGCAGTCCGCCATAGCCGGTGTCGGCATCGGCGATGACCGGCTTTTTCGTCATCTCGGTGATCCGCGCGATGCGCTCCAGCATTTGCGAATAAGTGGCAATCCCCGCGTCGGGAAGACCCAGCGACGAAGCCACCGTGCCGTAGCCCGTGACATAAAGCGCGCGGAAATCCATGCGGTCGGCGATCAGCGCGGAAATCAGATCGTAAACGCCGGGCGCGGCGACGAAGGTTTTTTCCTCAATGTGCCGGCGCAGTTGGGGATCGGCCATAAAATTATCTTTCAATCAGGAGCATCGCCGCCGCGATATTTGTCCGCGCGAAAGTTTTATGCAAGCCTTGCGGCGGCATTTAGGAGACCTCCATGCGCGATGTGCTGGGCTGGCGGCGGAAATTCGGCGTTTTGGGCCCTTCGACAAACACCATCGTCCAGCCGGATTTCGAGGCGATGCGCCCCGTTGGCGTCACCAACCATTACAGCCGCATTTTCACGCCGGATGCGAATGCCGTCAGCAACGAAAGCTTTCGCGCCGGCGCGGAAAAAATCGCCGAAAACGTGCTGGACGCCGTGCGCGGCGTGATGACCTCGGCGCCCGATTATCTCGTTATGGGCATGTCCGCCGTGACGTTTTTTGACGGCGCGAAGGGCGCGGACAAATTCACAGCGGGCGTTGAGGCCGAATCGGGAGTCAAAATCAGCATCGGCAGCCACGCATGCGCGGCGGCTTTGCGCGCCTATGGCGGAGTGAAAAATATCGCGGTGCTCTCGCCCTATTGGCCGGTGATGAACACCGAGGTGGCGCGCTATTTCGGCGATATGGGTTTCAAAACCGTCCGCGACATTCCCCTGCAATGCCGCTCGTGGACAAAAATCGCCGAAGTGACGCCGGCGCAATGCCGCGACGCCCTTCGAAAGCTGGACGGCGACGATGTCGACGCCATAGTCCAGGTCGGAACGAACCTGTCGATGGTCAGGCTCGCCGCCGCCGCCGAAATGTGGCTTGGCAAGCCCGTCATCGCCATCAACACCGCGACTTATTGGCACGCGCTGCGCGCCAACGGCATAGCCGACAGGCTTGAAGGTTTCGGGCGGCTGCTGGAGGAATTCTGACAGGCGGGAGAAAAATAATGGCGTCCACGGGCGGCGTGACGGTTCAAACCATCGTTGACATAGACCTCTTTGAGCTTCCGCTGGCGACGTTTTTCCCCGCGGCCAGCCTCGCCGCGCTGGAGGATGAGCGCGCGCTGTTTGACGGCGATCACATCGATTTTGCGCGCGGCATGGCGCGGCTGGCGATCCAGAGCCGTCTCGTCCGCATCGATGGCAAAACCATTTTGATCGATGCCTGCGTCGGCGAGGACAAGCCGCGTCCCATGCGGCCCGACTGGCATGAACGCTCCGGCACGGGCTTTCTTGACCGCCTCGCGGCGGCCGGCTGCCGCCCTGAAAATATCGACATGGTTTTCTGCACGCATCTGCATGCGGATCACGTGGGGTGGAACACGGTTCTGAAATCCGGTCGCTGGGCGCCGGCTTTTCCCAATGCGCGTTATCTCGTCGGCGCTGCGGAGCTGGCCGCCGCGCAAAAGGTTTTTGAATCGGGCGGCGCCGGCAGCCACGGCTCGTTCGGTGACAGTGTGTTGCCGATTGTTGAAGCCGGGCTTTACACGACGATTTCCCCTGGCGACGAGATCGCCGGGGGCGCGAGGGTGCTGGAAATGTTCGGCCACACGCGGGGGCAGGTGGGGCTGGAGCTGGCGCAGCGCGGCGGACCCGGCCTCGTGCTGTGCGGCGATGCCATTCATTCGCCGGTTCAGGTCAGCCACCCCGAATGGTCGAGTTTCGTCTGCGAGGACCCGGCGCAGGCGGCGGCCTCGCGCGGACGGCTGCTGGAGCGCGCCGCGGGGACCGATATGCTCATCCTGCCCGCGCATTTGCGCGCGGCTCCGGCGATGCGCGTCACGCGCTCCCGCGGGCGGTTCACGCCGGTGTTCTGCGACTGCGCGGGAACCGCCCTTGTTTAGAGGGCTTTTTCCGCATCCCGCAGGGACGTGATCATCGACGTGCGCAGCAGATATTCCTTATGCGCGGCGGGATCGGCAACCGTGCGCCGCAAATCCGCGTAATAGGCGGCGCGGGCCGCGGGGTCGCGCGTGTTGAGAATCGCGCGGTTGCGCAGCGTTGTTTGCTGAACCGTGTCGAGCGCCACCTTGCGGCGCCGGCGCTCGTACAGGCTGAGCCGGTCCGGCGGGGCGCCGCGCAGCATGGCGGCGATGGCCGCAGCCAGTTCGAAAGCATCGTGAATGCCGCCGTTAAGGCCCATTCCGCCGAGCGGATTATTCACATGCGCCGCGTCTCCGGCGATGGCGAGCCGGCCTTTGACGTAATGGGACGCGACGCGCTCATGCACGCGGTAAGCGGTGCGGTGCAGCACGTGATACGGCGCTGCGCGCGGCGCGGCGCCCTGTAAAAGCCGCTCCGCGAATTGCGTTGAAGTGACCTGCGCGTCGCTCAGCGCGGCATCAACAGGAAACAGCGCGCGCCAGACGCTCGCCGTGCGGATCAGCACGAACCATTCCTCGGGATCGGAGACATAGGCGATATTGGATATATCCGGCATTGCCGCGCTGAAATCGAAATCCGTCGAAAGAGTCAGATAGATTTCCGGAATGGTGCTGCCTTCAAATTCCGCGCCAATGGCTTTGCGCACAACGCTTCCCATGCCGTCCGCGCCGATGCAGAACGCGCCCGGAAAGGTTTGCGTTCCGCCGCCGGCCAGCGCGGCAACGGCCTCGATTCCATCGGCGCTTTGGCGCACCTCAACCACTGCGGCGCCAAATTGTATGTCAGCCAGCGGGTTCGCTTTCAGGCGCGCCAGCAGCATCTCGCCGAGCCGCCATTGCTCGCATTGCAGCCTGTAGGGATGGCGCGTGTCGCCGCCCAGTCTCGCTAGCTCAAAAGTCGCGACGACGCCGTCGGCGCGGTCGCGGAATTGCCAGTCGGGGCAGATCAGCCCCTGTTCAATCATCGCGGGCACGACGCCGAAGCGCTCCAGCATATCGAGCGTCGGCGGGTGAAACGTCGACGCGCGCAGATCGCGCGGCAGATCGGGAGCTGCTTCAAGAATCGTAACGGGAATGCCCTCGTCCGCCAGCAGGCAGGCGCACACAAGCCCCACAGGGCCGGCGCCGGCGATCACCGCATTTTTGGGCATTGCGCCTATCATCCTTGCTTGACACCCTTTGCCGCCGCGTCACAATGAACCTTGCAATCCGCGTGCCGGCGCGGAGAGAATGTAGAGCCCGCGGCCGTTGCGCAAGAGCAATGAAAGGCGACGATGGAATATCCGTTCTCAGCCCTGCCTCAGCGCGGGGCGCTGCGCTGGCCCGGCGGCAAGCGGCTGGCGGTCGTGGTCACCGTCAATCTCGAATATTGGGATTTGCTGAAAAACATCACAACACCTTATTACGCCGGCGGCCCGGCGATTTTGCCCGATCCCCTGCCCGGCAACATTCCCGATTTTCCCAATCACTCGTGGCGTGAATACGGGCAGCGCGTCGGCGTCTGGCGCGTGTTCGAGGCATTCGAGGCCGCCGGCCTGCGCGCCAGCTGCACGGTCAACGCCAAACTGGCGCTGGAGCGCCGCGCCATCATCGATGCCGCGCTGAAACAGAATTTCGAGCTGGTGCCGCATAATTACGAGCAGGGCGAACTGCTCTGCCATCTGGAGCACAAGCCTGATGAGGAGCGCCGCGTCATTGAGCAGACGCTGGAGGTGTTCAGGCGGGTCACCGGCCGCAATCCCGGGGGCTGGCTGTCATCCTCGCTGCGCGCCACCACAAACACGGCGGAGCTGCTGGTCCGCAACGGCCTGAAATTCTGGTGCGATCTGATGAACGACGACCAGCCCTATATGATTTCGACAAACGCCGGCCCCATCGTCGCCGTGCCCTATTCCATCGAGATTAACGACTTCACCCTGTTCAACCGGCGCGGCCTCACCAACGAGGCGGGGCTGGCCTGCATGAAAGAGCAGTTCGATGTGCTCTACGCTGAAGGAGAGCGATCCGGCATGATGATGAATGTCGGCCTGCATCCCCATATCATCGGCGTGCCCCACCGCATCCGCGTGGTGCGCGAGTTTCTCGAATACGCCAAACAGTTTGACGGCGTCTGGTGGGCGACGCGGGCGGAAATCGCCGAATGCTATGCGGCGCGGCATGCGGACCACATACCCCTGGGGGCCGCGCCTTCATGAGCGATGCCGCGGTTCCGGGAGCGCCGCGCTCCGCGCTGACGGCGCCCGCCGCCGCCGCGGCGCTGACGCTCGCCGCGCTGACTCTCGCGGTGGCGCTCGGCGGCAAAGTCATCGCCCAGCAGATTGTCTCCGGCCTGATGCTGGGCGCGGTCTATCTCACCGTCGCCGTGGCTTTCACGCTGACCATCGGCGTGCTGAATTTTCTCAACTTCACCATTCCCTCGCTGTTCATGCTGACGGGCATGACGGCTTACGGCCTGACCTCGCGCCATTACGTGGATTTTGCCGGCGGCTGGGGCTGGCTGGCGGCGCTGCTGGGGGGCGCGGCCGCCGCCACGGCGGCGTCGCTGATTGTCGAGCGGTTCACTTTCCGTTATCTGAAAATGAAACACGGCGACGCGACGGAACATGCGATTCCCCTCGTGTCCTCGCTCGGCTTTCTGCTTATTTTTGAGCATCTCATCGTCATTTGGCTCGGCTCGGAGTCGCAGCGTTTCGCGGTGCCCTTCAAGGCGGATATTTACCTTTTGGGTCTCGTCATCGGCCTGCCGCAGCTCGCCAGCCTCGTCTGCGCGCTGATGGTCGTGGCGGCGCTGTCGCTGGTGATCAAGCGCACGCGCATCGGGCGGGCTTTGCGCACCATCGCGGAAAACCCGGAGATCGCCTCGCTGCTCGGCGTCGAGGTGACGCGCGTTGTGCCGGTGGTGTTTCTGCTCACCGGCCTGCTGTGCGGCCTCGCGGGCGCTCTGTTCACGGTGAATTATTCGGATGTTTCGCCCTATATGGGCGATCACGTCGGCACCAAGGCCATAGCGGCGATGGTGCTGGGCGGACT
>JANYFM010000295.1 GCA_025362655.1 Hyphomicrobiales bacterium
GGCAATTTACCACGATATCGTGGGCAGGCTGGGGCGGGCGCGGAGCGAATTACGAGCGCGCACGCGGTGATGATTCCGGGGGCGGGAGAAGGAAAGCGCCCTCCTAAACCCCCAAATACGTCTCCTGCACGCTGGGGTCCGCCAGCAGCGCGGCGGTGGTTCCGCTCCAGACGATTTCGCCCTTCTCCAGCAGATAATGCCGGTCGGCGAGTTTGCACAAAGCTTCCAGCTCCTTGTCGATGACGAGGATGGAAAGCCCCGTGTTTTTCAGCGCGCCGAGGCGCGCCCAGATTTCCTCGCGGATCACCGGCGCCAGCCCCTCCGTCGCCTCGTCCAGCACCAGCAGGCGCGGATTGGTCATCAGCGCGCGGCCGATGGCGAGCATCTGCTGCTCGCCGCCCGATAGCTGATTGCCGGCATTGCCGAGGCGCTCGCCAAGGCGCGGGAAGAAATCAATCACCCGGTCGAAGGTCCAGCGCTCCGCTCCCCATGCGCGGTCGATGAAAGCCATCAGCAGATTTTCGCGCACCGACAGATTGGGAAATATCTGCCGCCCCTCGGGCACGAGACCCATGCCGAGCCGGGCGATTTCATGCGGGGGCGCCTGCTCCGTGCGCTTGCCGGCGAAGGTGATTTCCCCGCCGGTGGCGCGGTTCAGCCCGCAGAGCGCGCGCACGCTCGTCGTCTTGCCCATGCCGTTGCGTCCGAGCAGCGTGACGACCTCGCCCTCATCGATCGCGATGGAAATGCCGAACAGCACTTTGGCGTGGCCGTAGCCGGCTTCGAGATTTTTGGCATCGAGCAGCATCGCCCCTAGCTCCCGTGCCCCAGATAGGCCGCTTTCACGGCGGGGTCGTTGCGGATGGAATCCGCTGTGCCCGTGGCGATGGCCGCGCCCGCGACGAGAACGCTGATGCGGTCGGCCAGCGCGAAGACCGCGTCCATATCGTGCTCGACGATAAGGATCGCATAGGTCTGCTTGAGACCCTGAAGGATTTTCGTCATGCGCTGGCCGTCCTGCCGGCCCATGCCGGCCATCGGTTCATCCAGCAGCAGCAGTTTGGGTTTCATCGCCAGCGCCATCGCCAGTTCCAGCTGGCGCCGCTCGCCGTGCGAAAGGTCTTCGGCGTGGGTTTCCGCGCGGTGGCTCAAGCCGATGCGCTCTATCGCCTCGCGCGCGGGCGCGGTCAGCGCCGGATCTTTCCACGCCTCGCGGAAAAACTTAAAACCGTGGCCCGCCTGCGCCTGCACAGCCAGCGCGACATTGGCCAGCACGGTGAATTGCGGAAAAACCGAAGTGATCTGAAATGAGCGCGCGATGCCCAAATGCGCCCGCCGGTGGGCGGGCTCGCGGGTGATATCGCGGCCGTTCAGCCATATTTCGCCGGCGTCCGGCGAAAGCTCGCCCTGCAATTGCGCGATCAGTGTCGTCTTGCCCGCGCCGTTGGGGCCGATCAGCGCATGGGTCTCGCCGGCGCGCACATCGAGCGAGAGATTATTGGTCGCGACAATGCCGCTGAAGCGCTTTTGCAGTCCCTTCACTTCCAGCAGCGGACGCGGTTGCGGAGCGGCGGCCTGCATCAATGCCCTCCCCCCGCCGCCGGCCGCATTTTGCCAAACAGATCGGCGAGCCCGCCCTGGAGATAGACAACAATGAGAATAACAATCAGGCCAAACGGCAATTGCCAGTACAGAGTCAGGCCCGGCAGCAGCGCCTCCAGCAGCACAATCACCAGCGCGCCGAGAACAGGCCCCCAGACGCGCGCCATGCCGCCGAGCACCGCCATCACGACAAAATCCGCCGAGCGCACCCACGACAGGTCGGAGGGGCTGACGAATTGCTGGCCCGTCGCCCATAGCGCGCCCGCAAGCCCCGTAACCGCGCCCGAAATCACAAACGCCGCCAGCTTGTAGCGCAGCGGCGAAATGCCGAGCGCGATGACGCGCCGCTCGTTCTGCGCGGCGGCGCGCAGGATCACGCCAAAGCGGCTGTTGACGAGCCGCCCGAAGAACAGCAGCGACGCCGCCAGCACGCCGAGCGACACATAGAAAAACGTCACGCGTTTGGAAATGTTCAGCCCGGCGAAGTCGAGGTTCGACAAAATTTGCAAACCGTCATCGCCGCCGTATTTTTGCAGCGCGACGAAGAAGTAAAACAGCATCTGGTTGAAGGCCAGCGTGATCATGATGAAATAGGCGCCGCTGGTCCGCAGGGACACCACTCCCGTCAGCGCCGCCGCCAATCCGGTGAGGACAACCGCCAGGGGAATGGTGACCGCCAGATTGGAGGTGCCGGGAAATATCCACAACGGCGAGCCGTCAAAATCGTGAAACGCGAAAATCGCCACGACATAAGCGCCGATCCCGAAGAACGCCGCGTGCATCAGGCTGACCAGCGCGCCAAAGCCCAGCACGAAATTAAGCGCCGCCGCGACAATGGCGAAAATCACCACGCGCGTGAAAAGCCGGATCAGAAAGGGATTGTCGACGGCGGCTGAAAGCGCCGGCACCAGCGCCAGCGCGGCGAGCAAAACGAGAATCGGCCACGATGCCGCGAGAACGGCGGCGGGCGGTGATGCCGCGTGTTTTGAAATGTCAGGCATGAACCGGAAACAACCCCTTCGGGCGGAAAGCGAGAATAACCGCCATCAGCATGAAAATAACCATGCTGCCGAGCGCCGGGGGCAGCAGCACGCGCCCGAACGTGTCGACAATGCCGATCATCAGCGCCGCGATAAACGCGCCGCGGATCGAGCCGATGCCGCCGATGACCGTCACCACGAGCGCCAGAATCAGCACAGGCTCGCCCATCCCCACCTGCACCGAGGAGATCGCGCCCGCCATCAGTCCGGCCAGCCCCGCCAGCGCCGCGCCGGCGGCAAACACCAGCGAGAACACGAGACCGACATCGACGCCCAGCGCCGAAGCCATCGGGCGGTTCGAGGCGCCCGCGCGTATCCACATGCCGATGCGCGTGTGAACGACAACGAGATAGAGCCCCAGCGCCACCAGCAAGCCGACCGCCAGGATAAGCAGGCGAAATGCGGGATATTGCACATCCAGCATCAGCGGCACCGAGCCGGAGAATGGCCCCGGCAAGCGCAGCTGCACGGGCACGACGCCCCAAATGAGGCGCACGAGATCGTTAAACACGAGGATCAGGCCGAACGTCGCCAGCACCTGATCGAGATGATCGCGGCCATAGAATTTGCGCAGCACGATCCATTCCATCGCCGCGCCGGTGAGCGCTGTCAGCGCCATCGCCAGCACCGCCGCGAGAAAGAAATTTCCGGTTATTTTGATGAAGGCGGCGGCGAGAAACGCGCCGGTCATGTAGAGCGCGCCGTGCGCGAGGTTGATAAGGTTCATAATGCCGAAAACGAGCGTCAGCCCGGCGGAAATCAGAAACAGCATCACGCCGAACTGAACGCCGTTGAGAAGCTGCTCAATGAAGAGACTGGCGCTCATCCCCGCTCTTTGCCCCCAAACGCGCCCAAGCCCCCCGCCCCGGCGCGTTTTTTACGAGTCACGGCGCGGGCATTTTGCAATCGTCGCCATAGGCATTGCCCATATCTTTCAACACGGTCTGCTTATAGGCGCCCACAAGCCGGCCCTTGGAATCCTTCTCGATCTGCGCGAGATGATAATCCTGAATGGGGAAATGGTTCGCGGAAAATTTAAAACTTCCGCGAACCGACTCGAACTTAACGTTTTCCAGCGCTTTTTGAAACGCCGCTTTGTCCTCGACCTTT
>JANYFM010000298.1 GCA_025362655.1 Hyphomicrobiales bacterium
CCGGGCGCGCGCGCCCGGCGCGGCGCCGGCCGCACGCTTCGTGTTCCCCTTTTCGCCTACAAGGTCGTCGAAGCCGCATACACCCGCGACCTTGCGCTGTTCGCGCCGACGCCGGAACAACGCGCGGCAGCGAAGGCCTACGCCCGCAAAGCCAAAAGCACGGCGTTTCGCAAACAGAGTGAGGTTGCGGTCAGACCGATCTTCATCGAAGAGATTTTGCGCAAAATCCTCGAATTCGAGCCGCTCAACCCCGGCGCGCCTCATACGCTCGCATATGAATTTCCGATTCGCTCAGGCGCGGTCGACATTGCCCTCGGCAATTTCGGCGCCGAGGCCGGCAGGGACCAGATTATCGCGCCATTCGAGATCAAGGGGCCGGGCACGGCCGATCTTGACGCGGTCATGCCCGGACGTGGGCGAAGCCCGATCCAGCAGGCGTGGGACTATGCGAATGACGCGCCCGGTTCGCGCTGGGTGCTCGTTTCGAACTGTCTCGAAATCCGCCTTTATGGCTACGGGCGCGGCAGGGACGCCTATGAAGTTTTCGATCTCACTCGACTCGACGAAGAGGACGAACACGCGCGGCTGTGGCTGATGCTTGCGGCCAGGCGTTTTCTCGGCGGTGAACTCGACAGGCTGCTGCGCGAAACCGACAGCGCCTACAAGGACGTGACGGAAAAGCTCTACGCCGAATACAAGACCCTGCGCGACCGGCTCATCGACTACATCGTCAACGCGGCCGATGGGCCAAGGCTCGGCCTGCTTGCGGCCATCGAGCCGGCGCAGAAAATCCTTGACCGCGTGCTGTTCGTCGCCTTCGCGCAGCGCACGGACCTGCTGCCCGACCGTTTGCTTGAACGCGCGGCGCAGCAGAAGAACGATTTCAATCCGGAACCGATCTGGACGAATTTCACGGCGCTCTTCCGCGCCATCGACAAGGGCAACACACGGCTTAACGTATGGCCTTACAACGGCGGCCTCTTCGCGCACGATCCCGTCGCGGACGAACTCATCCTGCCCGACGCGCTCGCGGGCGAGGTCGCGGACCTCGGCAAGTGGGACTATCGCCGTGAAGTGCCGGTGACGGTGCTCGGCCATATTTTCGAGCAATCGGTCACCGACATCGAGAAATTGCGGGCGGAGGCGCGCGGCGAGACTGCGCCGACCGTCACCAAACGCAAGCGCGAAGGCGTCGTCTACACGCCCGATTTCATCACGCGCTTTCTGGTCGAACGCACCATCGGCCTCACGCTGAAGGAGCGCTTCGACTCGCTGTGGGCGAAACACGATCTCCATAACGGTGGCGCGCCGGACAACGAAGCGCCGTTCTGGCGCGACTATGTCGCGGCGTTGCGCAGCCTGACGATCGTCGATCCCGCCTGCGGCTCCGGCGCCTTTCTCGTCGCCGCCTTCGACACGCTGGCGGGGGAATACCAGCGCGCCACGGCGCGCCTCGAAGCGCTCGGCGACGCCATCGATTTCGACATTTACGACGAGATCGTCACGAAGAATCTTTTCGGCGTCGATCTCAACCCCGAGTCGGTCGAGATCACGCGGCTCTCCCTGTGGCTGAAAACGGCGCGGCGCGAGCATCGCCTGCAGAATCTCGAGGCGACGATCCGGACCGGCGATAGTCTCGTCGAGGACGCGGCGTTCACCGCGCGGCCGTTCGACTGGGGCAAGTCGTTTCCGGAGGTTTTCGCTCGCGGCGGCTTCGACATCGTCATCGGCAATCCGCCCTATGTGCGGATGGAGTTCATCAAACCGTTCAAGCCGTATCTGGAGGAGAACTATGTCGTCGCGGCGGATCGCGCCGATCTCTATGCCTATTTTTTCGAGCGCGGCGCGAAGCTGTTGAAGGACGCGGGGCGGCTGGGGTTCATCTCGTCCTCGACGTTCTTTCGCACGGGCTCCGGCGAGAACCTGCGCAGGTTTCTCGGCGACGGGCTCGCGGTCGAGAGCGTCGTCGACTTCGGCGATATACAGATTTTCGAGGGCGTGACGACTTATCCGGCGATTCTGACGTTGCGCAAGTCGAAAGAAGACGGCGGCGAGGTGTCGTGGCTCAAGGCCGAGGCGCCCTTGCCGTCCGACCTCGGAGCGGTCTTCGACGCGAAAGCGCGCAAGATGCCGCGCGCGCGGCTCGGCGCGGGCTCGTGGCGGCTGGAAGGCGATGACCTCGCGGCGCTGCGCGACAAGATCGCGAAGGGGCGCAAGACGCTGGGTGAGGTGTATGGCGCGCCGCTCTATGGCATCAAGACCGGCCTCAACGAAGCTTTCGTCATCGACGCGCCGACGCGTGACAGGTTGGTGAAGGTCGATCCGAAGTCGGCGGAATTGTTGAAGCCGTTTCTGCGCGGCGAGAATATCAAGCGCTGGCGGGTCGAGCCGGAAGGGCTGTGGCTCATCAACACGCCGAAGGGCGTGGTCGATATCGAGAAATACCCGGCGGTGCGCGACTGGTTGAAGCCGTTTAGGGCGAAGCTCGAAAAGCGCGCGACGAAGCAGGAATGGTGGGAGTTGCAGCAGGCGCAGGTCGCGTATCAGCACTCGTTTGTGGAACCAAAAATAATTTGGCCACAATTCATGAACGCACCGTCTGCGTGTCTCGATGACACCAGTATTTACCCCATTAACAAGGCGTATGTATTTGCAAGTCCCGACCCAGCCTTGCTGAGCTTGCTGAATTCGAAATGTCTCTGGTTCATTTTCTCGGCAATCAGTGTTCCGAAGCGTGGCGGATATCGCGAAGCGACCGCACAGCATGTTGGTCCTTTACCCATTCCGTCAATGAAAAGGAGCCAGCGGAAGCAACTGGTTCATTTGGGGGCCTCTTGTTCAAAATATGCGCGACAGAACTTCGACCTCACCTCCTCCGTCCGCCACCGCATCCTCGACCTCGCCCCGCCTGAACGGCGCAAGCTCAACAAGAAACTCGAAAACTGGCACGAACTCGACTTCGCCGCCTTCCGCGCCGAGATCAAGAAAGCCTTCCGCGCGGA
>JANYFM010000312.1 GCA_025362655.1 Hyphomicrobiales bacterium
CGCAATTGGATGAGGCGTTGGAAGCCGCCCGGTCAGCCCGGGTGCTGCTGGAAAAAGAACTCTATGAAAGCGCGTGCACGCGCGCCTATTTCGCCATGTTCAACGCCGCGCGCGCCTTGCTCTCGGAATTGGAAGGCGTCCAACTGGACGCCATCAAAACCCACAAAACTGTTTTAAGACTGTTTTCTCTGCACTTTGTGAGGGACGGGCGGTTCGACTCTGAGGTCGTGCGTCAATTCCGGCGCGCCGCCGAAATTCGCGCTGTCGCTGACTACGAAGATAAGCCCATCGATATTGCCGAAGCGGCTGAGATAGTGAGAACCATGGAACTCTTCTTGAAATCCGCGGAAGAATTGCTCGCGGAGCCCCGCTCATGACCGCCATCGCCCTCAGACCCTACCTCCCCGCCGACGCGGACGCGCTGGCCGATCTCTTCCGCGCCAGCGTCGAGGAGCTCGCGTCGGATGATTACAGCGAGGCCCAGCGCCTCGCCTGGTCCGATGCCGCCGCTGACGGGGAGGTCTTCGCCAAGCGCCTCGGCGAATCCCTCACCCTTGTCGCGATGGTGGAGGGCGAGATCGCCGGCTTCGCCAGCCTCAAAGGCAAGGATTCCCTCGACATGCTTTATGTGCTGCCGGAGGCCGCGCGCATGGGCGTCGCCACGGCTCTCGCGGAGGCGCTGGAGCGTCTGGCGGGAGCGCGCGGCGCGCCCGAAGTCAAAGCCGACGCCAGTGAAACCGCCGCGCCTTTCTTCGAGGGCAGGGGTTACATTGCGATGTCGCGAAACACGATCCTGATGGGCGGCGAATGGCTCGCCAACACCACGATGGTTAAAAAGCTGAGCGGCCCCGGCGTTCCTCATAATCCGCCAAAGGCCCTGCAATGACCCGCGAGCGTCTCACCCTCTTTGACACCACTCTGCGCGACGGCGCGCAGACCACCGGCGTTGATTTCTCGCTGGACGACAAGCGCCATATCGCCGCCATGCTTGATGATCTCGGCGTCGATTACGTGGAGGGCGGCTATCCCGGCGCCAATCCGCTTGATACGGAATTCTTCCGCGCAAAGCCGGTGAAACACGCGCGCTTCGCCGCTTTCGGCATGACCAAGCGCGCGGGGCGCTCGGCGGCGAACGATCCCGGCATCGCCGGTTTGCTGGAGGCCGACGCGGACACCATCACCTTCGTGGCCAAAACCTGGGATTATCATGTGCATGTCGCGCTCGGCTGCACGCTCGATGAAAACATCGACTCGATCGCCGATTCGATAAAATTTGTCATCGGGCGCGGCCGCGAGGCCATTCTCGACTGCGAGCATTACTTCGACGGTTACAAAGCCAATCCCGCCTACGCCCTGCAATGCGCCGCGGCGGCGTATGAGGCGGGGGCGCGCTGGATCGTGCTTTGTGACACCAACGGCGGCACGCTGCCCCACGAGATCGAGGCCATCGTCGCGCAAACCGCGAAGACGGTTCCCGGAAATCATCTGGGCATCCACACGCACAACGACACGGAGAACGCCGTCGCCAATTCGCTGGCCGCCGTGCGCGCCGGCGCGCGCCATATCCAGGGGACATTGAATGGCCTCGGCGAGCGCTGCGGCAACGCCAGCCTCACCTCGCTGATCCCAACCCTGCTGCTGAAAAGCGAATATGCGGAGCGGTTCGAGACGGGCGTCAGCCTCGAAAAACTCGGCCAGCTCAGCAAGATCAGCCATACGCTGGATGAGCTTCTCAACCGCGCGCCGGATAGGCACGCGCCCTATGTCGGCGCCTCCGCTTTCACAACGAAAGCGGGCATTCACGCCTCCGCCGTGCTGAAAGACCCGCGCACCTACGAGCATGTGGAGCCGGCGAGCGTCGGCAATTCGCGCCGCGTGCTGGTCTCGGATCAGGCGGGAAAATCCAACATTCTTGCGGAGCTGGAGCGCCTCGGCGTGATCGTGAAAAAGGACGACCCGCGCGTCATGCGCCTGCTCGACGAGGTCAAAGACAAAGAGGCGCTCGGCTATGCCTATGAGGGCGCCGATGCCTCCTTCGAACTGCTGGCGCGCAATATCCTCGGCGAGGTGAAGGCCTATTTCTCGGTGGAAAGTTTCCGTGTCAGCGTCGAGCGGCGCCACAATGCGCGGGGCGAGCTTGTCTCGGTGTCGGAGGCCATTGTCAGAGTGACGGTTGACGGAGAGGAGCTTCTATCGGCGGCGGCGGGCAACGGCCCCGTCAACGCGCTCGATCTCGCGCTCCGCAAAGACCTCGGCAAATACCAAAAGCACATCGCCGATCTCGAACTGCTCGACTATCGCGTGCGGGTTTTTCAGGGCGGCACCGACGCGGTGACACGCGTTCTGATCGAGTTCGGCGACGCCGCGGGCGCGCGCTGGTCAACGGTCGGCGTCTCCGCCAACATCATAGACGCCTCGTTTCAGGCGCTGACTGACGCGGTGACGTTCAAGCTTTTGAAATCCGGCGCCTGAAGCGCCCTATTCCACGAGATTTATGCGGCCGTCCTTGCACAGGTTCATATTCGCCGCGTCCATCGTCGTCTCATCGTCAAATGTGCCGGAGAGGCTGAAAACGCATCCGGCTTTCGGCGGCAATTTGCCGTTCGCCCGCGCTCCCGCCGCCAAATCCCTCGAAATGACGACGGCGGCGCCGCCGTTTTGAGGGGTTGCGGTGAGTTCCAGCAGATTGACGCTGCGCTGGTTGGTGACGACAAGCGCCCCGTTGCGCGGCACTGCCTCGGCGCGGGCTTTCTTGCCCTTGGCCGGCGCTGGCGCGGGCTTGCGCGCCCGTGATTTAACGGCATCCACAGCCGCGTCCGTCGCCGATTCCGTGGTCCCGGGGGGAAGAGCGGGCGCGCCAAGCCCCGGCAATTGTGCCATCGCGGGGAGGCTAAGGCAGGCAGC
>JANYFM010000352.1 GCA_025362655.1 Hyphomicrobiales bacterium
ACCTCCCCTCGCATCGACAAATCCTGGACCGTCTTCGACAGCATCGAAAACCGCGAGCATGACCGCTGCGTCGATCTGTTCCAGCGCCCGGACGGTTCATTCGGCTTCGAGGAATTTCGCCGGGATGTCGAAGACGCGGGAGCATGGACCCCGGTGCAATATTATTCGTCGATGCGCTGGCCGTCGCATCAGGCCGCGCTGGGCGCCGCCGCGGAGCATGTCGCTTGGCTGGCGGAATCTCCCGCCATAAGAAAGGCGCCGTGACGGACGACCTTCGCACAGTCCAGCCCTGCCGGCGCCGCCGAATTCGAGGCAATGTATGATTGTGACAACAGGACCGCGCGGCGCACGGCGGAAAACTTGGGCCGGCGTCATCCGCATCCTGGTTTTTATGCTGGCATGCCACAGCGCCGCGCATGCGCAGCGTCTGCCCCCGGTCCCCGCCGCGGCGCAAGCCGCGCCCCGCGCCCTCTCGACGAAGTCCGCTCCCGCCGATTGGCTGGTCCAATCCGCCGCCCGCTGGATGTCGGGGCTGCCGGATTCAACACCGCTGGGCAGCCTTTCGATTCCCGGCACCCATGACAGCGGCGCGCGTTTCGGCGGTTATCTCTGCCAAACGCAAAGCTGGACGCTGGAGCGGATGCTGATGGCGGGCGTGCGTTATTTCGATATCCGCAACCGGCGCTCAGGCAATGTCTTCGCGATTCACCACGGGCTGTGCTTCCAAAAAATGACTTTTGGCAACGTGCTGGAAACGATGAACCGCTTTCTCGACACGCATCCTTCCGAAGGCGTGATCATGCGCATAAAAGAGGAGCATACGCCCGCGCCGGGCAGCCTGCCCTTCGCCGAAATCTGGGCGAAGCATATGGCCGCGGGCGGGCGGCGCATCGCGCCGGCGGCGACGGCCCCGCCGACGCTTGGAGGAATACGGGGCAAAATTTTTGTTCTGCGCGATGCCGCGTTTGAGGGCGCGGGCATTGCTTGGAGCCATCCGTCGATCAAACTCCAGGACATCTGGCAGGTCTATGATTCGCAGGAGCCGCATCCCTACGGCGCTGACACCGTGTCTATCGACGGCAAGCTGCGGCTGATCCGCGAATGGATGTTTGAAGCCGCCGAAAACAATCCCGGCGGCAAATCGCTTTTTTTGAACCATCTCAGCGGCGCGACGGGTGTCACGCCCATCGACATGGCGCGGCGCGCCAACCAGGATGCCTTCGATCAGCTTGCGGAGGCGGAGCGCAAGCCTTTGGGAATCCTGATCATGGATTTTCCCGGCGAGAATCTGATCCACCGCATTCTGCGGACCAATTTCGCCGAGTGACGGCGGGCGCTGAGCGCGCGCCGCCGTTTGTCACGCCGGAACCCGGCGCGATTCAAAGAACACCGGATCAACCGGCGGCCCCCATTGCGCGAGGTTTTCCTGCGTCGCGGAATAATTGCCGGCTTTGGTTTTGTTGTTCAACAGGTCGCCGTCGGCGTAATGCTCGAAAATATAGCCGTCCGGGCTGCGCCAGTAGTCGAACACCTGGCTGCCGAGCAAATGGCGGCCGACGCCCCAGGCAAGCTGATAGCCCTTTTTCTCGAGCCATTGATGGCCGATGTGCACAGCGTCGGGGTCCTGCACCTCATAGGAGGTGTGGTGAACATCGATGTCGCCGGGATGGGCCTGAAGCGCGAAAATCGTGTGATGGTCGGCGGGATTGTCGCCGCGGTCGAGGCGCATGAACGTGCCGAGCATTTTCTTCTCGTCCTCCGGCAGATGCATCCGGTCGGTGACGAGCATTCCGAGGGTCTCCTGAAGCCATTTCACCGCATAATCGCCGTCAGAGAATTTCAGCACGCAATGTCCGACGCGCACGACGCGGGCGGGCTCGAAGTCCGGGCGCTGGAGATCAAGGACGCGCTGTTTCTGCCAGGCGAAGTTGATGGGCAGCGGCTTGCGCACCGGCAGCTCGGCGGCCGGCGTCATGCCGTGAACAAGATCGAAACGGTAATTGTCGGGACCCGCAAGGCGCACGCGCTTGCCGCCGCCGGGCGCGTCGATGGTTTCAACGGGCGATGCGCCGGGCAGCTTTGCGGCCTCGTCCAGTTCGGCGGCCGAACCCACGAGCATGCCGACGGCGACGAAGCCCGCCGGGCCTTTTTCGATGATGTTGACGTAGGGATAGGAACCCGCGCCGCGCATATAGAATTTGTCAGCGGTTCGGCCGGCATCGACCATTCCGAAATCCGTCAGAAACGTATGCGTCTTATCAAGGTCGGGCGAGCGGTAGATGCAGTAGACGATATCCTGGACCTTGATCATGGTCGCCTCCCTTGCGGCTTGGTTTCATGAATTACTAGACGGAAAGAGCTTGCTTTGCAAAGGTGTTTCAAGTCCTGCCCCGGTCAGGCGAGCAACAGCGCGCGCCCGTCGTCGCCCGCAATCACGGCTTCGAAAATCCGCCCCGGCTCGCGGCCGGGCGTCCGCGCCAGCGTGAAATCAGGCGCGCGCCCGGTTTCGCCGCGCTCGGCGAGTATTTCGACGCGCCGTCCGGCCTGCTTTTTAAGATGCGCGGCCAGCGCCGCCTCCCCCTTGGCGCGCAATCTTGAGGCGCGCTCCCTCGCGATCCCGCGCGGCGTCTGCGGCATGCGCGCGGCCGGCGTGCCGGCGCGCGGCGAAAACGGGAAAACATGCAGATGCGTCAGCCCGCACTCGTCCACCAAATCCAACGAACGCGCGAACATTTCCCCGGTCTCTGTGGGAAAGCCTGTAATAATATCGGCGCCGAAAACAATGTCCGGGCGCAATTCCCTGAGCGAGCGGCAAAAGGCGATGGCCTCGCCGCGGCTGTGCCGGCGCTTCATGCGTTTCAGGATGAGATCGTCGCCGGCCTGGAGCGAAAGATGCAGATGCGGCATGAACCGCGGCTCCGCGGCGATCACCTCAAAAAGCTCCTCATCCGCCTCGATGCAATCAATGGAGGAGAGCCGAAGCCGGGCGATTTCAGGCGCCTGCCGCAAAACGGCGCGAACCAGCGCCCCGAGTTTTGGAGCGCCCGAGAGGTCCGCGCCCCAGCTGGTGATATCAACGCCGGTGAGCACGATCTCACGATAGCCGTTGGCAGCGAGAGCGCGCGCTTGGGCGGTGATGTCTTCGATAGACCGCGAGCGCGATGGTCCGCGCCCAAACGGACTTATGCAGAAAGTGCAGCGGTGATCGCAGCCGTTCTGCACCTCGATGAAGGCGCGGGTCTGGCCTTCCAGCGAATCGAGCGCGAAATGTCCGGCGGTTTCGCGCAGGTCCGCCGCCGGGGAAACCCGCACGCGCGGCCCGTCTGTCAGATTGGCCCAGGTTTCCGCGCGCGTTTTTTCGCCGTTGCCGAGGACATGCGCGACTTCAGGCATGGCGGCGAAAGCGGCGGGATCGATTTGCGCGGCGCAGCCGGTGACGATGATTTTCGCGCCGGGCCGCTCGCGCGCCATCCGGCGGATGGTCTGGCGCGCCTGGCGCACGGCTTCGCCGGTCACCGCGCAGGTGTTGATGATGACGGTGTCCGCGCCCAGCCCCGCAGCCCCGGCGGCGCGGCGCATCGCCTCCGATTCCACCGCGTTGAGGCGGCAGCCGAAGGTGATGACCTTAGCCGCGCTCAAGACGCCATCCCCTCAAAAATCGACGCATCGAGCCTGCCCTCGATTTCGAGTTCCGCCGGGCCGGTCATCAGCACGTGGCCATCGCTTTGCCGCCATTCGATTTCAAGATCGCCGCCGGGCAGCGACACGCGCGCCCTGCGGTCAGCCAAACCCCTGCGCACAGCGGCGACGAGCGTCGCGCAGGCGGCGGAGCCGCAGGCCTTGGTGAGCCCGGCGCCGCGCTCCCAGACGCGCAGGATGATGTGATCGCGCGCCCGCATTTCGGCGGCGGAAATGTTGGCGCGCTCCGGAAACATCGGATCGCGCTCGAGCTCTGGTCCAAGCCGCGCGAGATCCGCAGCGGCGGCGTCATCGACAAAAAACACCGCGTGGGGATTGCCCATGCTGACAGCGGAGGGGCGGCGGAGCGGGCCGGCGGACAATTCCAGGAAATTGGTGTCGGCAACAGGATGACGCAGCGGGATTTCGCTCCAATCGAGCCGCGGCGCGCCCATATCGACACGGAAAACCATTTCCCCGAGCCGCGTTATTTCCAGCGGGCCGGCGATGGTCTCAAGCCGCAGCGTTTCGCGCGCGGCGCCGCGCATGAGGATATACGCCACGCAGCGCGTGCCGTTGCCGCATGAGCCGGCCTGCGAGCCGTCGTTGTTCAAAATGCGCGCGAACGCATCAAAGCCCGGCGACCGCGCGTCGTGGATCACCATCATCTGGTCGTAGCGCAGTCCGGCGCCCGTGTGGATCGCGCGCGCCTCCTCCGGCGTCACGTCAAACGCCGCGCCGCGCAGGTCCAGAACGATGATTTCGTTGCCGATGCCGTTCATGCGGGCAAACCAGCGGCCTGCGAGCGGGCTCATGGGATCCTTATGGCCCGGCGGCGGTTATGCCGGGGCGCTGGCCGGGAGATAGTCCCTTCGATGCGGGATTTGCAAGGGGAGACTGCAAAGGGAGACTGCAAGGCCCGCGGCGCTTGGTTGACCCGCCTAATGCCGAATGGTCTGTGGCGCGGATACGGGCATGATGGAGATCCGCAATGCAAAAGCCGCCGGAAAAAGCCCCTGCTGAACCAGCCGGGTTTCTGCAAAGCCTTGGCCCCGGTCTCGTCACCGGCGCGGCGGACGATGATCCCAGCGGCATCGCCACCTACAGCCAGGTGGGGGCGCAATTCGGCTATGGCCTCGCGTGGACCATGCTGTTCAGCTTTCCGCTGATGGCGGTGATTCAGGCGGTCAGCGCGCGCATCGGCTGTGTGACAGGCTTTGGCATCGCGCAGAACCTGCGGCGCCATTATCCGCGCTGGCTGCTGCGGGCTGTCGTGGCGCTGCTGTTGATTGCCAATGTTATCAACCTCGGCGCCGATCTTGGCGCCATGGGCGCGGCGCTGGGGCTGTTGATCGGCGGCCCCGAGCGTTTCTATGCCGTCGTGTTTGGCGCCGTCTGCGTGCTGCTGGAAGTGTATATGAGCTATGCGCGTTACGCCGGCATCCTGAAATGGGCGACGCTATGCCTGTTCACCTATGTCGCTGTCGCGTTCATGGCGCATGTGCCCTGGGGGACGGCGCTTTATGGCCTGCTGGTTCCCCGGTTCGTTTTCGACGCGCCCCATGCCATGGCGCTGGTGGCAGTGCTCGGCACAACCATCAGCCCCTATCTGTTTTTCTGGCAGGCCGGGCAGGAGGTCGAGGAGTTGCACCGCCGTCACGTCAAACCCCTGTGCATTGCGCCGCGCGAGGCCGGGCCGGAGCTGGCCCGCATCCGCACCGACACCATCATCGGCATGGGCGTCTCCAACCTGATCGCGATTTTCATCATTTTCGCGACGGCGGCGACACTGAATGCCTCGGGGGTCACGGAAATTCAAACGTCCTCGCAGGCGGCGGAGGCCTTGCGGCCGGCGGCGGGCGTCTTCACCTTCGCGCTTTTCGCGGCGGGGATCATCGCCACGGGCATGCTGGCAGTGCCGGTGCTGGCGGGCTCGGCGGCCTATGCGGTGAGCGAGGTATTCGGCTGGACCGAGGGTCTCGACCGGGCCCCGCGCGAGGCGAAAGCCTTCTACGGCGTGATCGCCGCCGCGACGATGGCCGGCGTGGCGCTGAATTTCAGCCCGCTTGATCCGGTCAAGGCCCTTTATTGGAGCGCCGTCGTAAACGGCGTGCTCGCCGCGCCGCTGATGGCCGTCATGATGGTGATCGCCATGAATCCGCGCATCATGGGCCGGCTGACCCTGCCGCGCCCCATGCTGGCAGTGGGCTGGCTGGCAACGCTGGTCATGGCGGCGGCGAGCATCGGGTTTTTCGCGATCTGACACCTTTGCGGGCGCCGCCGCCGAACTTTTGCCGCGCTGCCGGGTTAACAAGAGTTAATTTTGCTCCGGGCGGTATTTTGCTCGGGGTGGTCTTGGCTTTAGCCTGCGACTCGGATCGAATGGGAATATCGCGGGCCCCGGAGAAATCCTTGGCGAACCGCCGGAGCCTGTCATGTCATTCATCGCGCGATTTACCCGCTATGCCCGCCCGGGCGCGTTGCTGGCGGCGCTATTGGGCGTCAGCCTGGCCCTGCCGGCGCTGGCGCAAACCCCCGCCCCTGTCACGCCGCCGCCCATCACTGTGACGCCGCCCGCCGATGAGCCCCCCGCTTCCGGCGATGCTTCCGCCGGGGTGGCGCTGACGCTGGCGGCGCGGCCCGCGCTGGTGTTTAGCGGCGCGGCGGATTGGGACGACGGGCTGCGCGCTATCCTTGAATCTTTCGACAAGCTGCGCGAGGAGCTCGGCAGGGCCGGCTTGCAGCCGGGGGGGCGGCCCATCGCCGTGTTCATCGACACCGATGACAAGGGGTTCCGCTATGAAGCGATGATCCCGCTCGCCGCCGCGCCCGAGGCCGCGGTGACGCCGGGGCAGGGCATCAAACTTGGTTCAACACCGGTGGGCAAAGCGATGAAATTCGAGCATCGCGGCTCTTACGACGATATCGACACGACTTATGAGGCGATCACCGCTTATCTCGATGAAAAAGGCCTTGAAGCGCAGAATCTGTTTGTCGAGGAATATCTCTCGACTCCCAAAAGCGCTGATGATCAGGATATGGAAGTCGATATTTACGTGTTCGTGAAATAAACGCGGCCGCGCTCACGCCGCGGCATCGACGCGCTCAAGAAATTCCAGCGTGACGCGGTTGAACTCCTCCGCGCATTCGATATTGCCCATGTGCCCGGCGCGCTCAAAGACGTGCAGGTGCGCCCGCGGGATTTTGGGCACAAACGTCCGCGTGTACCCGGGTTCCCGCAGGCTGTCGTGACGGCCCGCGAAGACCAGCGCCGGAACCTCAATAGCCGCATAGTCAAGATTATCGCGCTCGGCGCGGGTCCCGTCCGCGCGCGGGAACGGCGCTTTAAAACGCGCGGCGGCGGTCGCCTCCCACGCGCCTGGCTCCAGGCTCATCCGCCAGCGCTTTTCGACATAGGCCTCATCGCGCCCCCAGCTTTTATCGACGAACATGACATCGAGCACCCTGCGCATATGCCCGCGCGAGCCGTCATAAGTGTTGAGCACCCGGCGCGCCTCATTGTCCGGCGCTTCGCCGCCGCCCGAACAGCAGATGACACTGGCCAGCGGCCAGTCCGGCGGGCGGCGCGCCGCCACGCTCAGGCAAAGCCCCCCGGACATCGACGATCCCGCCGCGTGAACCCGGCTGACACCCATAACCTCCAGAAATCGCCGGATATGCGCGATGCGCCGGTTGAACTGGCCGTTGAAGTCGAAGATTTTATCGGTGCGCCCAAAGCCGAGATGATCGGGCGCCAGCACATGCCAGCGCTGCGCGAGCGCGCTGATGTTGAATTCCCAGGAGGTCTCCGCCGATCCGCCGAATTCCGCCGAATGCAACAGCAGCAGGCTTGGGCGCGCGGCTTTGTTCGCCTCGCCCGCCTCCAGATAATGCGTGTTGACGCCATCGACGGAAACGAAGCGTCCCGCGGTCATTCCGCCGCCGCCTTCGCCGCAAGCGGGCTGGTGCGAGCGAGATCGCGGATTTGCGGGTAACATTCTTTGGCGAACAGCCGGATGTTCGCGGCGGTTTTTTGGTGGTCGAGAAATCCCGCCTGCATCATCATCAGCAAATGATCAAACCCGCCGACAAGATCATAAAAGCGCTTCACCTGCGCCGCCACCTGATCGGGTGTGCCATACATGACGACGCCCTGCTCGCGCTGGAATTCAAGGCCCTGCGAGCGCATCGCGTCGGTGCGCCCGGCGAAAGCGCCTTTCAGGCCCTGCACATTGGCTTCGACAGGCGCATAGCCGGGGGGATTGCGGTATTGCGCTTCGGTCTTCGCCTGCATGTACCAGAGCAGCTCCTTCATCCCGGCTTCCGCTTCGCTTTCGGTGTCCGCGACATAGACGAGCGGCATAAACGCCGTGCCGCCGCCGCCGGGCTGGCCGTTCAATTGATAGGCCCCGCGATAGGCCCCGAACAGTTCGGCGACCCGCGTGTAGGGCTGTAAAAACGTCGCGAAGACGAAGCCGCGGGCGGCGGCGCGGCGCACCGCGTCCACGTCGCTGGAGCCGGTTACCCAGATCGGCGGATGCGGCTGCTGATAGGGGCGCGGCCAAACGTTGACCGCGCGCCGGTGGGTGAAGTCGCCCTCAAAGTTGAAGGGCTCGCCATGGCTCGTCCAAGCTTTTTGCACCAGATCGATGCCCTCCCACAGGCGCTCGACAGTGCGCGTCGGATTGGTGTTGGCGGCGAACACCTCATAGGGCACGCCGCGCACAAAACCCGTCTCCAGCCGGCCGCGGGAAATGCAGTCCACCATCGCCATCTCCTCGGCGATGCGGATGGGATCGCCGCGGTTGGCGATGGGATTGCCGAGAATGCAGAGGCGGCCCCTGCTCGTCTGCCGCGCCAGAATGGCAAGCGACAGCGGGGCGGCGACATCGAGGCAGGTGGCGGTCTGGTGATGTTCGTTAACCATCATGTCGAGGCCCGCATCGTCGGCGATCATATATTCGTCGAAATAGCGGTTGTACAAATCCGCGCCGATCCTCGGATCGAAATGTTTCACCGGCAACGACACGCGGATGGTGGACAAAGTATCCATCGGCGGCAGGTGCGGATACGGCATTTCCGTGAAATACCAGGCTTGCATCGCGCGGCTCCCAAAGTGCCCGGCGTCAGCCGGTAAAAGCATGAACCGCCGCCAGAAAGGCCCGCGGCTGTTCCAGATGCGGATAGTGCCCGGCGTCCGCGATGGAAGTGAATTTCGCGCCGGGAATGAGTTCGGCGTAGGCTTTGCCGCAGGCCGGCGTCACGAAGCCGTCCTGCGCGCCCCAGACGAACAGCGCCGGAACCCGGATGCGGTGCAGGCGCCGTTTCAGCTTGGGATCGTGCATATACGGTTCCCAGCAGTAGCGCGCGAAGCTTTCGGTGTTGCGGGCGATGATCGCCAGTTCCTCGTCGGTTTTGCCGGAGAGATCGGGGCGGCCTTTTCCCGGGTCGGCCCATTTCCAAGCCATGACTTTTTCAGGCAGCGAGGTCCAAATGTCCATGAAGTCCCGGTCAAAGGGGCCGCCGGTTTTCACGCCGAGCGCGCCGGCAAGGATCAGTTGTGAGATAAAGGCATCATCCTTCACCGCCATTTGCGCGGCGATATATGCGCCGAGCGAGAAGGCGAGAACCGGAATGTTTTTCAGCCCCAGCCGTTCCACGAGATCAAGATACATATAGGCGATATCGTCGGGGCCCGACACCCAGTCGGGGCGCTCCGAGCGGCCGAACCCCGGCGGCTGAGGAATAATCAGCTCACGGGTTTTTGCCAGTTCGGCCAGAAACGGCGATTCCAGCTCCAGCGCTGATTCCTCGCTGAGCAGAACCAGCATCGGCGCTCCCGAGCCAAACCGCTCGACCTCCATTCGAAGGCCCTGAATGGTGTGGAACTCCCGGAGGGCCCGCGCTGCTGTCATGCTGTTTTCATGTCTCCGCGCCGCCGTTCAGGATTTTGCGCCATGATCCGGAATGGATTGCTGGCCGACGAGGGTGATCCCGTATCCCTCAAGGCCGATGATATGATGCGGCGAGTTGGTCAGCAAAATCATCTTGCGCACGCCGAGGTCCAGCAGAATTTGCGCGCCAATTCCGTATTGGCGCAATTCGGCGATGGGCTTGCTCATCGGCAGGCCGTCCCGCTCCTGAATAAACCGGCTGAGCGTGTCGGACGCCGGCTCGCGGATCAGCACGACAACGCCGCGCCCTTTTTCAGCGATCAGCCGCATGGAGTTTTCGAGCTCCGCCCCCCGCGAACGGGACTCGCCGCGAAAGAACTGGCCAGGCGTCGTGTCGCCGAGGCTGTCCGCGAGCAGATGATGCTGATGGACGCGCACCAGCACCGGCTCGTCGCCGGAGAGATCGCCGCAAATAATGGCGAGATGCTCGGCATAAGCGATTTTGTTTGCGTAAACGCGCAGCCGGAAACCGCCGCCGAAGCGGCTGGCGATTTTTGATTCAGCCACCAGCTCGACGAGTTTTTCCGTGCGCCGGCGGTGGGCGATGAGATCGGCGATGGTGGCGATCCGCAGTCCGTGGTGTTCAGCGAATTTCACGAGGTCCGGCAGGCGGGCCATGGTGCCGTCGTCGTTCATGATCTCGCAGATGACGCCGGAGGGATCGAGGCCGGCGAGGCGCGCCACATCGACCGCGGCCTCGGTATGGCCGGCGCGCACCATCACGCCGCCGTCCTGCGCGATCAGCGGAAACACGTGGCCGGGCGAGACGATATCGTCACGGCCCTTTGCCGGGTCGATGGCGACGGCAATCGTCCGGGCGCGGTCAGCGGCGGAAATGCCTGTCGTGACGCCCTCCGCCGCCTCAATCGAGACTGTGAACGCGGTCTGGTGCTGGGCCTGGTTTTTCTGCGTCATCGGCTGGAGGCCAAGGTGGCTGGCCCGCGCTTTTGTGATGGACAGGCAAATCAGCCCGCGGCCAAACTTTGCCATGAAGTTGACGACGGCGGCATCGGCGCTGACGGCGGGGATAACAAGATCGCCCTCGTTCTCGCGGCCCTCGTCATCGACGAGAATGAACATCCGGCCCCGCCGCGCATCCTCGACGACATCCTCGATGGAGGACAGCCAGCTGAGGTTCGCGTTCGACATCTATACTGATCCTGCGCCGGCCCGGCGGCCCAATGGAAGCGCACGCGGAGATTGTCCGGCGGCGCGGGCTTATGCCTCACCGCCTTTGTATTGATCGCGCCGCCAGGGTCAAGGGGCGCGCCGCCGCTCAGGCTCAATCGCGCCGGCATTCGAAACTGGCGTGGTCATTTGTGTCCCCGGCGCCTTGGTAGCGCGCCGATTGCGGATAAGGGCACAACGGGCGCGAAATTTTCGATTCCGCCTTGGTGGCGATGATGCGCTCGGGAGCGGCGCCCTTTTCCGCCCAGGCCTCCAGCGCGGAAAGCATATCGAACCGGTCCGGTCCCGCGCCGCCCCGGCAGTGCAGCACGCCGGGCGCGAGGAACAGCCGCGCCTGACCCGCTGTTTGCGCCAGCTTTTCAGCCGGGCTGGCGCCCGCGCCGGTGGTTTCCGCGACTTTCTCCAAATAGGCGATGGTCGATAGCGCGCTCGGGCCGGGGTCGTTGAACCCGTGCCACAGGATCAGCTTCCCGCCGCGTTTGAAAAACCGCGAGAGATCGGCATTTTGCTGAATAACCTCGCCGCCGGCAAAACTCGCCTCGATTTCGGCGACGCCTTTGGCCGGATCAAAGCTCATCAGGTCATATTTGGGATCGGCTTTGACGAGATGCGAGACGAAAGGCGCGCCGAGCGCGGCGTTGCGCCCCCGCGGCAAATCCTTTGTCCCGATGGAGCGCTCCACCCAGTCGCTTTCGCCGCCCGGCATCAGCGGCATGGCAAGCCAATTACCATCGTCGCTTTTGAGCCCGGCGTAAACTTTTCGCACGGTCTCGGCCTGTTGCGCGGTCAGGCATTGCGGACCGGCTTGCGCGCCGGGCTTGCAAACAAGCTCCGCCGGGTCCCATTGGCATTGGCGGGGATCGTTGAGAATGCCGTCGGCAACGCCGTCTTTCGCGTCGCAGGCCGCCATGACGGCTTTGCCGACAAGGTCCGTGTGGCCGGGCAGAAGATTGCTTCCGGCTTTCGCATGAAAAGCCTGCACGCGGAACAAAGCGTTGGCGTAAACCAGCGCGTTATAGACCGGCGCGCCGGCGATAACACCGTCATAATCATCAGGGTAGCGCTGCATTTCCGCGAGCCCCTGGCGCCCGCCGGTGGAGCAGCCTTCAAAATAGGATTTTTCCGGCAGGCGCCCGTAGAGTTCGCTGACGAGCTCCTTCCCGGTCTTGGTCATTGCATGAGTGGCGCGGTGGCCGAAATCGGTGATCGCGTCCTCATTCAGCTTGCCCGGCGCCTCCAGCGCGAAGGAGGGGTCAAGCCCGTTGGCGCTGGCGTGCCCCATATCCGTGCTGCCGGTGGCGTAACCGCGCGCGAGCGCCACGGAAACTCCAGGCAGAGTCACATTGCCGGCAAAACCGCCGCCGCCGACCCCGTAGAATTTGCCATTCCAGTTTTCCGGCAGGCGGTAGACCGCGCCAATACTCGAATTGCGGTTCGGCTGGATCAGCGCCTCAACCTCGCAATAGGCGGGCAGGCCGGCGGCGGGATTTGCCGGCATGCTTTTGGCCGAGCGCACGCGGGTCTGCGGGATCAAATTTTCAGTTGTGAGCCCGTCGCAGGTGGGAAAATCGCCGGCGAGCGCCGGCGAAGCGGAAAGAGCGGCGGCCAGCGCAAAACGCGGCAGCGGGCTGGATCGGCGGATGCGCATGGTGCCTCCCTGGGACGGCGCAAGAATGCGGCGCGCCGGGCGCGGCGGTCAAGCGCGGCGGCGGGCGGCGCGTGATGGGCGGCGCGCGATTGCCTGCCGCCGGCGCGGGATGTAGTCTTGCGCCATTCTTGGACCGCGGGAGCGCGCGCTTGCAGAGTCGATTGGCTGTCTGGCTCGCTGTCATCCTGATGCCGGTCCAGATTTGGCCCGCCCTCGCGCTCGACAAAGTGAAGCTCGGGACATCCGGCAATTCCATCATCTGGACCATTGTCGAAATGGGCCGCGAGGCCGGCATCTGGAAATCCCTCGATCTTGATATCGAGCGCATTGAGCTTTCCGGCGACGCGCCGATGCAGCAGGCTTTGGCCTCGGGCTCCATCGAGTTTGGCTGCGGCTCGGGGCCGGGCATGGGCTATCGGATCAAAGGCGTGCCGGCGCTGGCGGTGGCGGCGCTGGCGGGCGCGCCATGGTCGATGACGCTCGCCGCGCCGATGAACTCGACCATCCGGACGTTCGACGATCTCAAGGGCAAGAAGATTGGAATCACCAGCGCCGGCTCGATGACGGACTGGCTGGTGCGCGAGGTCTCGCGCCGGCGCGGCTGGGGGACGGATGGCATCATCGCCCTGCCGCTCGGCGCGGAGCGCACCCGCCTTGCGGCGATGCGGGCCGGGGAAATCGACGGCTCTGTTGTCGCGGACCAGAACGCTTATGCCTATGAGGAGAACAAGGCCGCGAAAATGGTGCTGTCTTTCGGCGGGGTCGTGAGCGATTTTCACGCCCATGTGCTGTTCGCCCATGACGATGTCAGGCGGAAAAACCCCGAACTGGTGCGCCGCGTCATCACCGGCTGGTTCCGCGCGGCGGCGTGGATGCGCGCCAACCGGGAAGCCGCCATCAAAATATCAGCGAAGGCGATCCATGTCAGCGAAACCGCGGTGGCGCGCGCCTGGGACAACGAATTGCGGATGCTGTCGGACGACGGCGTCTTCAATCCCGCCGCCATCGAGGTCATCCGGCGTTCGCTGCCGGAACTGGGATTGCTGGAAGCCATGCCCGAGGCATCAGCGCTTTATACCAGCGAATTCGTGCCGGCCCGGCCTTAGGCCGGCCGATATCCGCTGGCTTGCCAACGCCGGTGCCGCCGGGTAGCAATCGCGCGCAATTGCCCTCCCAGCCCGGATGAACACCATGGCCGCCCACAAGCTCCTCCTGCTCCCCGGCGACGGCATCGGTCCGGAAGTCGCCGCCGAAATGGAAAAGGTCGCCGGGTTTCTGGCTCAAGCGGGGGTCGCGCAATTCGAAATCGAGCGCGGCCTTGTCGGCGGCATCGCCTATGACACGCACGGCCAGGCGATTTCGGAAGCGGATATGAAACTGGCGCATGAGGCGGATGCCGTGATGTTCGGCGCGGTGGGCGGCCCCAAATGGGACGCGGTGCCCTACGACGTCCGCCCCGAGGCCGGACTGCTGCGTCTGCGCAAGGACCTCGCTCTGTTCGCCAACCTCCGGCCGGCCATTTGCTATCCCGCGCTCGCCGACGCCTCCTCGCTGAAACGCGAGATCGTCGAGGACCTCGACATTATGATCGTGCGCGAACTGACCGGAGGGGTCTATTTCGGCGAGCCCAAGCAAATCATCGATCTCGGCAATGGACAGAAGCGCGGCATCGACACGCAGGTCTACGACACCTACGAAATCGAGCGTATCGGCCGGGTCGCTTTTGAACTGGCGCGAAAGCGCAAAAACAAGGTGACATCGTCGGAGAAGCGCAATGTCATGAAGTCGGGCGTGCTGTGGAACGAGGTGATGACCGCGTTGCACAAGCGCGAATATTCCGACGTGGCGCTGGAGCATCAGCTGGCGGATTCCCTCGGCATGCAGCTGGTGCGCTGGCCCAAGCAGTTCGATGTGATCGTCACCGACAATCTTTTTGGCGATATGCTCAGCGATGTCGCGGCCATGCTGACGGGCTCACTGGGCATGCTGCCTTCAGCCGCGCTGGGGGAGGTCAATCCAAAGACCGGCAAGCGCAAGGCCATGTACGAGCCTGTGCATGGCTCGGCGCCGGATATCGCGGGCAAGGGGATTGCCAATCCGATCGCCATGATCGGCTCGTTCGGCATGGCCCTGCGCTATTCGTTCGGGCTTGTTGAAGCGGCCGATATGATCGAGAAAGCGGTTTCCGCCGTGCTCGACAGCGGCCTGCGCACCGCCGACATCAAGGGCCAGGCGGCATCGACTGTCTCGACGACGGAAATGGGCGATGCGATTCTTGGCGAGCTGAAAAAGCTCGCCTGAATTCGCCTCTTAAAATGTGAACAGCGGCTTGCCGCCGGGCAGATCAAAGCGGCCCGGCAGGGTTTCCGCGCCGTAGCGGCCGCGGTTGCTGTAATAATCCGGCGCGCGGTTCTGCGTGGTGCTGGAATCGAGATAATGCGATTCCGTGCCGATTTGCACCACCCGGCCTGAATCGAGGAAGCTGCGCTTCTTAACGGTCAGCACCGGCGCGGCGGACGCGCGTTTATGCCGGGTCTGTGCCTCCGCGAGGGTGGCTCCGGCAAACAGCGCCGCCAGCGAAACTGACGCGGCAATCAGGAGCGGGCGGGTCATGCGCATTTAGGTCCCTCGGGCGGTTCAAATCGACCGCCTTACAATAGGGCCGAAATGGTTAAGAGCCCAGTCGTATTTTTGCCACTCAGCGCGAAACAGTTTTTGGGTCCGCGCCGGCGGCACGGAGCGGCGGCACCAAGGCTCCCTGATCCAGCCAGGTGGACTTCGCGCCGTGCCCGCGCGTCCCTGCGCAGGCTTTGCCCCGGCCCTGTTCCGCCGCGATGAAGAATTTGGCGAGGTCCGCATCGTCTCCGGCGGCGATGAGATCGAGTCTGTCGAGGGCGCAGGCCAGAGCCGGCCGCTCGAGGGGTTTGGCGCCGCCGCAGGCAAACCCTGAGATTTGCAGGCCGGCAGCCGCATCCGACAGCCTGAATCCGAGGCATGGCGTCCCGCCGCGGCCCCCCTCCAACACAAGGTCGGAAACATCGAAAGCGCCAAAACGGGTCGCCAGCGCGCCGGGCATGCTGCTGCGCGTCAAGGCGAAGCCCGCGCGCGCCGTTTGCCTGGCCATGTCGACGAAAAACGCCGACTCCGGCGCGGGCTCGGTGCCCGGCCGATAAAGGGAAATCCGCAGGGAGGGAGCCGCGCTGATATCCGCCGGACCGTAGGAAAGCATATCCTGCCGGCCGCCGCCCTCCCGGTGCCGGCGCGCTTCATACAGCCGCACGTCCTTGCCGAAATCTGCCGTTTGCAGCGCGAAAATCTGGATAGGCTTGCCATATTCCACCCAAGCGCTTTTCGGCGCGGCGGCGGGAGCCGGAGAAGGAGGGGCGGCATTGCGAAAGCCGGCAAAGGCCAGCGCCGCCGCTCCCGCGAGGCCGAGCGCGGCAACAAAGCTGGCCGCGCCATGCAGCAGCCGGGAGCGCCGGCGAAGCCCGACGCGCGGCGCATGCGCGGCATACTCCTGGGGAGAAATATTTCCGCCCGCGCCCGCAAACAAACTCATGACACGCCACCCTGCCCGCGGCGGCGGAGCCAGCGCGATAACCGAGTGTCGAAGATCGGAGTAAGCCCTTGGTTACCAAGCGGCGGCAACCTGAAAACAGTGTCAAAATTGGATTAACGGCCGGGCGGGACGGGGAGGAGCGGGCCCGTTGTTTAGGACTATTGGTTCCCGGCGGCTTTCCGTCATTCCCGTGATGCCCGTCGCGCCCGCTTGCCGCCCCGTCAAGCCCGGTGATATCGCTCGGCGCTCCCCGCGATTCGCTTTTTCCATCGGAAGCCCATGTTCACTCGCCTTTATCATTGGACGCTTTCACTGGCGCAAAGCCCGCACGCGGCCTGGGCGCTGGCAATCGTCGCCTTCGCGGAAAGCTCGTTTTTTCCGCTTCCGCCCGATCTTTTGCTGGTGCCGATGGCCGTCGCCAAGCCGAAGAAGGCGTTGTTTTACGCGGGCGTTTGCACAATCGCCTCGGTGCTGGGCGGCATGCTCGGCTATGCCATCGGCTCGCTGCTTTACGACACGGTCGGGAAATGGCTGATCGGCCTTTACGGCTACGGCGACAAGCTTGAGGCTCTGCGCGTGTTTTATGCGCAATGGGGCTGGGCTTTCATTCTGGTGAAGGGGTTCACGCCGATCCCCTACAAACTCGTCACCATCGTCAGCGGGCTGCTCGGTTATAATTTCTTTCTGTTCGTTTTGCTGTCCTGCATCACCCGCGGCGCGCGGTTTTTCCTGATCGCGGGAGCGGTGGGCTATTGGGGAGATTCTATCAAAGCGGCGCTCGAAAAACATTTCGCCGCATTTCTGGCTATTATCGCTGTCTGCATCGTCGGCGGCTTCTGGCTGGCGGCGAAGATGTTTTGAAATTCCGGTCCGGAAAGGCGTTGTGAGATGGCGGGTCCATGGCCGCGGGCGCTTGAAGGGCTGACGCCGGCGCGAGCGGCATGGCTTATCTTCGCCATCGCTTTTGGCACTATAGCGGGCGCTTGGATTTTCGAATGGGCGGGCTATCTGCCCTGCGAACTTTGCTTGAAGCAGCGATGGGCTTATTACGCGGGCGTGCCGCTGGCGGCGCTCACCGCTCTGACAGCCGGCGGGGGCGCGCGTGCCGCGGCAACGGCGGGCTTCGCGCTTTTGGCGCTGATTTTCGCCGCCAGCGCGGTTTTCGGCCTCTATCATTCAGGCGTCGAATGGGGCTTTTGGCAGGGTCCGCAGGACTGCACGGGAACGCTGAGCCGCGCGCCGTCCATGGACGATTTTCTGAAACAGCTGGATAGCGTCAAGGTCGTGCGATGCGATGCCGTCGCCATCCGCATTCTCGGCCTGTCGCTGGCCGGCTGGAACGCGGTGATATCGGCGGGAATCGCGCTGCTGGCGTTGCGCGGCGCCATGGCGAAGCGCTGAGATGCGCCTGCGCGCCATTCTCCAAACGATTGCGTGGGGCGGCGCGCTGGTGTTTGGCGCGGCGCTGGCGGTTACGGCGTGGAATGTGCGCTCGCCCTTTCTGATTGACTGGCGCCCATGGCCGACGGCTGTGTTGCTGACGCTATCGTCCTTGTTCGCTTGCGCCGTCTGGCGGATGGGGCGCCGGGGGCCGCAAATTCCGCGCTTTGCGGCAATGGCGCTGGGGCTCATTGCGGTTGCGATCGGCGGTTGGCGCGAGGTCCATATCGCCATGCTCAAATCGGCGGTTTTGGCCGCGCCACAGGCCGAACTGCGCGCCGCCGGCCTCCACATCATCGCGGGTTTCGGGGTTTGGGCGGAGCTGGAGCCGCTGGTCATCAAAGCCGGCATCGCCGGCGTGTTTATCGCGCGCCGCAATGTGTACGGGCGCGGCGCCGAAGACCTCGCCCGCGATACCGGCCGCCTTCAGGCGATGCGCCGCGCCAGCGGCCTGCCTCCCCTGTGGATTGCGGCGGATCAGGAGGGCGGCGGCGTCTCCGCGCTGTCGCCGCCGCTGCCGCCCGCGCCGGCCCTCTCGGCTCTGGCCCACGCTGGCGAACTTGTTATCAACGCGACGCGCGATACCGCGCGCGAGCTTGCCTGCGCGGGGGTCAACGTCAATTTCTCACCGGTCGTCGATGTCGCCCGCCGGTCCGCGGGCCCGCCCGCGCCGGTCTTTCGACGAAGCATTTCAACCGATGAGCGGACCGTCGCGCAAACCGCCCGTGATTATTGCCGCACGCTGAGCGAAGGCGGCGTGCAATGCGTGCTGAAACATTTTCCGGGGCTGGGCGGCGTGATGCAGGACACTCATGCCGGCAAGGCATCGCTTACGGAATTGAACGAGGCCGATCTATTCCCCTTCCGCGAGCTTGCCCGCGACGAAGCGCCGTGGATCATGCTGAGTCACGTCACGGTCGAAAACATCGACGCGGAGCGCCCGGCGTCAGCCTCGCGGAAAGTGATCGATATTTTGCGCGGAGACTGGGGTTTTGACGGCCTGCTTATCACCGATGACGCCTCGATGGTTTCCTTCGCCGGTGATTTTGAGCGCAACACGCTGGACAGCCTGCGCGGCGGCGCGGACCTGCTGCTGGTATCGTGGGACCCTGATCTCGTTTATGAGGCGCTGGACGCGATCCTGCGGGCGCGGCGCGGCGATCCCGTTCTGGCGCGGGCCATGGCGCAAAGCGACGCGCGGCTGACCCGCGATCCGCCGGAAGCGGCGGTTTGCCGGCGCCTCGCCCGGCGCTGAGATCACGCGGCGTCGCGCGCCTGCCCCAGCGATTGCGAGACGAGCAGGATCAGCGCCTGGACGCTGGCGCGCAAATCCGCGACCTCGCGCGGTTCAGCTTTTTCCGGCGCGACCAGCGATGCGCGCAGGGTCTCCCGCAGCATGGCGATTTCGCCTTTCAGCGCGGCGAGTTGTTTGTCCTCGACGACGGGGACCGGTTGCGGCGCCGGCTTGGGGGCGGCGCCGGCGGCGCGGATTTCGCCCATTGTGTCCCGCAGTTTGGAGACTTCCAGCTTCAAATCATCAATGTCTTTGGCATAGTCGGCAGGCGTGGCGGGCTGGGGGAGCAGGGCCGGAGCGGGGTCTGCAAGGGTTTGCAGCGCCGCGCTCAATTGCGTGATTTCGGCCCGCAGAACCGCCAGCTCATCGCGCTTCGCCATGGGCGCCGCGGCGCTATCGCCGCCCTGCTGCACATCGACGTCGGCGCGCAATTGCGCGATATCCGCTTTGATTTTCGCAAGCTGAAAGGTGTCCGCTCCGGTCGCGGCGGCGGGCGCGGAGCGGGCGGCGCTTTTTGGCATCTCGCCGGCCATGTTTCGCATGGCGACGCTGAGCTTGGTCATTTCGCTTTTCATGGCGGCGATATCCGCCGAATGATCCGCCGATTCCGCAGGGGTGCCCGAAGTCAGGCCCCGCATGGATTTGCTGAGCGAGTTCATCTCCTCGCGCAGGCCGGCGATGTCGCAGACGGCCGTCTCGGTCTTGCCGGCGATGGCCTCAAGGCTCGCTGCCGGCGACGCAACAGCAATCTTGCCGACGGTGTTGCGCAGATCAGCGAGCCCCTCCGCCAGAGCTTTCAGCCGGTGCTCGACCAGCGGTCCGGTTTCGACGGGCAACGGGGCCTCGGCGGGCCGCGCCAGTTCGCTCGCGCCGCGCTTTTCGGCCGGGTCCGCGGGGGCGACGAAGCCCTTTAATTCGGAATAGCCGCGCTCCAGCCGCGCCACGCGCTCCAACAGGGTCTGCATGACCAGGGGATCGTCGAGCCGCGATTTTAGGAAGGCGACCCCGAGGCGGATGCCATCCTGACGGCGGATTTTGGCAATTTTTGTCTCCGAGCGGGATGGAATGAAAAGATCGAAATCCTCCGGGACGACAAAATCCTCGATCAATTCGATCCGGCAGCCCGAGGCGCTGATATCGACGATTTTGCACTCGATGGGGTCGCGCCCGTCAAGGAACCGCAATTCGCCGCGCATTTGGCAGTTCTGCCGCGCCGAATTGCGCTTGCCCACCCAGTCGTTATTCCGCATCGCTTACGCTCCGTAGGCCCGGACAGAGCCGCGCCGCGACAATATGGCGGCGGGAGGTTTAATTTGCGTTGCCGTCAGCAAAGGCCTTGCCATGAGTGCCGGCGCTCTGTGAGACTCCGCCGCCAAGGTTAACATCGGACACACCCATGACAATCAAATTGCACGCCGGCCTGCTGCTGTTTGCCAGCCTCGCCCTAGGCGCTCCGGACGCCTCCCGGGCGCAGGGCGCTTACCCGGCACGGCCGGTTAAAATCATCATTCCCGTGCCCGCCGGCAGCGCGCCTGACCTGCTAACCCGGATTATCGGCCAAGGGTTTCAGGCAAAATGGGGCCAGCCGGCGATCCTCGACGCGCGGCCCGGCGCCTCCCAGAACATCGCCGCGGAACTGCTTTCACGCGCCGAGCCGGATGGATACACGCTGCTGACCGCGCCGCCGCCGGCGCTGGCCATCAATGAGCATTTATTCCCTAAACTGAATTTCGATCCGAAAGCCTTTGTGCCCGTGTCGATCCTCGTTGAGGCGCCAAACGTCCTCGTTGCGCGCATGGGGCTGGAGGCGAAGACGGTTGCTGAGCTTGTCGCCCTCGCGAAAGCCAAGCCCGGCGCGCTCAATTATGGAACGCCGGGTGTCGGCACCACCCCGCATTTGACCGGAGAAGCCTTCAAATTCCGCGCCGGGGCGGATTTGACCCACGTGCCCTACAAAGGAACGGTCGAGGTGCTCAGCGATATGTTCGGCGAGCGCATCGACATCGCCTTCCTCAATTTGCTCGACGTGGTCAACCACATTCAGGCGGGGAAATTGCGGGCTATCGCAGTCGGCGGCCGGCAGCGTTCCGTTGCGCTGCCGGACACGCCGACGCTGGATGACAGCTTTGCCGGATTTATTTCGACCACCTGGTTCGCCAATATCGCGCCGCCCAAAACGCCGCTTCCCATTGTGGATCAGATCAATGCCGCGATCCGCGAGGCTTTCGGAACGCCGGAAGCGCTGCGCCTGCTGGCCAATCTCAAAGGCGCCGCCGCCGTGCTGAACACGCCGGCGGAGGCGCGGGACTATATCCGCGCCGACAGCGAGCGCTGGAAGGATGTGATTGTGAAGAACGGCATCAAGGCGGAGTGAGCGGGGGCGGCTTCGATGAGCGAAACGCCCGTCACCGCGTCCGCGGTGTCACGCGCAGCTCAATCCCCGACTGCTTTTGCAAATAGCCAATCACGCCAAACAAATTGCGCGCTTGCGGATTGCCGCGCGGACCGAACATGCGGATCAGGCTCTTGGCCGGGGTGTGCGTGGCCTCGCCGAGTCTTTCGAAGCCGACGGTCGCCTTGATATAGTCGCGCAGGATTGCCTTGCCGGTTTCAACATCGCCGGACAGCATCGTGTCCACGCCTTCGCGCAGCAAATTTTCGGCAAAGGCCGCGTCTGCCGCGACGCGGCGCTGCACCAGTTCTCTAAAGCTTTTGGTCAAAGCCATGTCGTTCTCCGTCACTTTCCGCGCGGCTGGCGCCGCAGCTTGTAATCCGTCCAGAAGGCTTTCGCCGTCGCGCCCCGAGGGCTGAAGGCAGAGCATCGCAAGAGCGATTCCTCTGCCCCTCCGGGGCGGATGCGAACCGAAATCGTCCTTCCACGGGTTTCGCTGCGCTTCACCCTTGGCTGCATGCCTTGGCCGCTTCGGGGCCACGGCCTGCGCCGAACCGTTCTCACCCCGCCTCGTCCCCCATCAGCCTCGCCCGCGCCCGCACCTTCTCCGTCTCGCTTTTCAACTGCCCGCAGGCCGCGAGAATATCCCGGCCGCGCGGCGTCCGCACCGGGCTGGCGTAGCCGGCGTTGAAGACGATGTCGGAGAAATTCTCAATTGTCTCCCAATCGGAACATTCGTATTTCGTGCCCGGCCAAGGGTTGAACGGAATGAGATTGATCTTGGCGGGAATGCCTTTCAGCAGACGCACCAGTTCGCGCGCCTCGGCGGGGGAATCGTTGACGCCTTTCAGCATCACATATTCGAATGTGATGCGCCGCGCGTTCGACAGGCCCGGATAATTCCGGCAGGCGTCCATCAGATCGCGGATCGGATATTTCTTGTTGAGGGGAACCAGCACATTGCGCAGATCGTCGCGCACCGCGTGCAGCGATATCGCCAGCATCGTGCCGCTTCGATCGCCCAGGGGGGGAATCTCGGGCACGACGCCCGATGTGGAGACTGTGATGCGGCGCTTCGATAGCGAAAGCCCTTCGCCGTCCGTCAGCACGTCGATGGCGGCGGCGACGTTGTCCACATTATAGAGCGGCTCGCCCATTCCCATGAACACGACATTCGACACCGCGCGCACGCCTTCGCCCGAAGGCAGCAGGCCGTTATCCGGCGGTGTCATCCCGGGGAAGTCGCCGATCCTGTCACGGGCGACAACGAGCTGTTGCACGATCTCGCGCGAGGTCAGGTTGCGCACCAGCTTTTGCGTGCCCGTATGGCAGAAGGTGCAGGTCAGCGTGCAGCCGACCTGGCTCGACACGCATAAAGTGCCGCGGCCGCTCTCAGGAATATAGACGCATTCGATTTCCGCGCCTTTGTCTTTGGCATCAACGGGATCGAGGCGGATCAGCCATTTGCGCGTGCCGTCGCTGGATATCTGTTCGTTCGACACTTCCGGGCGGGCGAGCGTGTAATGATCGGCCAGCCGCGCGCGCAGCGGCCTGGCGACGCTGGACATGCGCTCGAAGTCACTGACCCCGTGGAAGTAAATCCAATGCCAGAGCTGGCCTGTGCGCATGCGGATATCGCGCTCCGGCAGGTCCAGCGCGCGCAGGGCATCGCCGATCTCCCCCCGCGTCATCCCGACCAAGGAGGGTTTGCCGGCTTTCGCCGCGGGCGGTTCAGGGGAGATCGATTGGCGCATCGGCAACCGGCTTGAGGAGGCGGGCCGCTTCCTATCACGTTCACGCCCAAAAACGTCGAATATTCCGTTTCCGGCTAAACCGGCTCCAGCGCGAGGCGCTCCCCCGCCGGCCATTCCACGGAAATTGTGTCCCCCGCTCTAATGTCGCCGCCGGCGATCACGACGGCCATGACCCCCGATTTGCGGATCACGCGCCCCTGATCGTCTTTGCCCAGCATGGCATTCATCAGGCCCGGCTGGAATTTATCGATCTGCCGGCACGGGCTGCGCAGTCCCGTCACCTCGATTAAAGCGCCGCCGTCACCAAAGCGCAGCCGCGCGCCCCTTGGCAGCGACAAAAGGTCGACGCCGCGCGTTGTCACGTTTTCGCCGAGGGCGCCGGGCGGCACGTCAAAGCCGCCGTCGCGCAATTCGGCAAACAGCTCCTCATGGATCAAATGCACCTGCCTCAGATTGGGCGCATCGGGATCGCGCGCGGCGTGATAGCGGTGTTTCACTTTTTCGCCCTGATGAGCGTCGCCTTCGACACCGAGGCCGGCGGCAAGGCGGATCGTCGGTTCATTGCGCTTGCTGAACGAATGCCCCTTGGCGCGGCTGACGGCGGTCACAATCGCGTTCATGGAATGAACCTGTTTGGCAGTGTCTCAGTTTGAATTTGGAAATTAAATTCCGGCTTCTTCAGTCGCTTTGAAGAGCTGGATAGCGAGCATGCTTTCCATCATGGATGTCATAGCCGACAGATCAATTTTCTCAAGCCGCCACTCACGATCCGCTTGCTCCAAGGCCGTATAATACGGCTTCTTGTCCGCCGCAATCTGGTCTGGAATTGTCGGGATTCCCGGAAGCAGGCTGTCCATTTTGATACTTAGCACAACGTACGAAACGATACGGGCCGTCCTTCCGTTACCATCTGCAAAGGGATGAATCCAATTCATCTTCCAGAGGACGTAGGAAGATAAGTAAATTGCATTCTTTTCTTCCCAATTTTGCGAAATATAGTCGCACATTTCAGCGACGTAATCGGCCACTTCAAAATGGTTTGGTGGAAGATGGTCACTTTTACCAATGAAAACACGGCTGTTTCTATACGTGCCAGCAAGGGGGTGGATCCCATCCAGCGCAAGCTCGTGAAGGCGTAAAATATGTGCTTGTTTCAGCCGGAATTTGGCGTCCGGGCTCAATATATGCGCCCGAATCAACTCCAATGCCGACTTGAACTGTCGAACCCCATTTTCGACCTCCCGCTGCGCCTTAAGCATGGGGTCTTTTATCAACTCGACAGGATCAGCTTGGCTGTGCCTGTCCTCGCTCATCCCTTGGGTTCCGGGGGGCTTCGATGCGCCATTTCCTCTTTTGCTATTTTTTCGTCCGCCTGCGCCACCATTTCGCGCGTGATGATGTCGTTCTCAATATGCGTGTTCCCATATACGAAGCTCAGGCGCTGTTCACGCATTTGCCCTTCAGTCATTTGAACTTTGCGGGCCTTCGCAATCAGTGCGTCGAGTGCCGTCATTGTCTGCATCCATTAGGTTTAGAATCTAGCAATCACATGATAGTACGCCATTCAAAGTTATCAAGGCGTTGCGATGCCTGCCGCTCAGCATTATATTTGAATGGCTCGGACGCGCAATGGAGTTTGAGATGCCAACTGGCCCTAAAGGCGAACGCCGTCCCGCCGACGTGATCGGCAACGACGTTTAAGTCATGCGGATCGCCACTGGCGAGGAAGCCGACGACATCCAGAACGATCCGTGGAAATGATGGACGCGGACCAGCTGGTGAAAACGCGCGGCCCTTAAAAAAATTGGCCGAACAAATTTCAAACTGAGACACTACCGCCTGTTTACAAGGGCGGCGAAATCGCCGAACCTTTGCGACAATACCCGTCCCGTCCGCCCGTGCGCCAGCGCACCGCGAGGCGCGCGCACAAAATTTATCCTGGAAGCATACCGCCCGCGACGCCGGAGATTTGCCATGGGAATCTTGAAATCCAAGGAATTTGCCGGTGACTCCAAGCTTGAGGCCTGCGCGGTATCCGATCCCGCCCATGTGATGCCGGGATCAATGGGCCCGCATGTCGGCAAAATCCAGGCCGCGCTGATGGGCGTCGGCGGACAAAATATTGAAGCCGGCGAGATCGCGCAGACCCTCTACGGCCCCTCGACCGTTCTCGCCGTGCGCAATTTCAAACGCTCTCACAATATTCTCAATTACGCCGGCCGGATCGACGATATCGTCGGCAAGAAAACCATCCGCGCGCTTGACGAGGCGCTGGCGTCCTCGCCCGGCCCCGCGCCTGTTCCGGTTCCGCCAATTCCGCCGCCGCCGCCCGCAAAGCCTGGCGTGTTCATTGTTCATGATGTCCGCCTGTTCGGCTGGAAGCCGTCGGGCGACGTGCTGGAGGTCAACGGCGATACGCCCCTGAGGTGGGTGATCGACAATGTGATTTCGCGCGGCAAGGCGAATAACGGCAATCTCGTTCTCAAAATCATGGCGCACGGCCTGCCGGGATTCGTGCAATGCGCGATGGGCCGCTTCCAGCATCCGACGCTGGCCGCCAGCGTCGTCGATCCGAACAAGGGCAATCTCTACATCGGCCCGGGCAAAGGCGGCATCTGCCGCACCGATCTCACCGATCTCGCGGCTCTGAAGGGGCACGTCAAAACGATTGAGTTTCACTCCTGCCTCGTGGCGCGCATCGGTCCCTGCTTCGAGGCCAACGGCCACGTTTGCTATGACGGCAATGAGTTTTGCTACAAACTGGCGCAGGCCACCGGCGCCCATGTGCGCGCCTCTATTCACCTGCAATATTACTGGGCGGGCGGCGGACCCAACAACGGCATGCATTTCGGCACATGGAACGGGCGCGTCTTCAATTGGGCGCCGGAGGGCAATATCGAGGGAATTGAGGATTATCCCTACAAAGAGGTCAACGGCCCGCCGCCGCCCGGCAGCGATCCGCTTTAAGCGAACCGCGGCTAAAGCAGCGTCTCAAAATAAGCCCGCATCGCGGCGGGAAGCTCCACCGGCGTTTGCGTCGCGCGAGCCACATAGACGTGGACGAATTCGCCCTGCGCGGCAGCGGCATCGTCGCCGGCGCGAAAAATGCCGAGACGGTAATGGATGGAGGAGCGCCCGATATGCGCGACGGCGACGCCCGCTTCGAGCGCGTCCGGAAAAGCCACGCTGGAAAAATAATCACAGCGGTTTGAAACCACGAGGCCGACAATTTCGCTGCTTTGCGCGTCAAGGATGCCCGCTTCGATCAGCAGGCGGTTCACCGCGGTGTCGAAGAACGAATAATAGACGGCGTTGTTGACGTGGCCGTAGACATCATTGTCCTCCCAGCGCGTCGCCACAGGCGTGAAGCGTTTGTAATCGGCGCGCGTCGAGCGCGGGGGACGGCTGGACATCAGAAGGCGCGCCGATAGATTTCGAGCGCGTCCGCCTCGCTCATCGCGCGCGGATTGTTGACCAGCAGGCGCGTCTGTTTCATCGCGTCGCCGGCCAGCATCGACAGCACGTTCTCGGTGATTTTCACTTCGCGCAGATTGCGGGGAATGCCGAGATCCGCGCAAAGCGCGGTGATGCGCGCGATGAAAGCCCCGCACACAGTCTCCGGCGGCCCCTCCCCGATATCCGCAAACACGAGAGGCGCGAGATGCGCATAGGCCGCCGCGCAGGCGGGCGCATTGAAACGCATGACTTCGGGCATGACCAGCGCATTGGTGAGCCCGTGCGGCAGATGATAATGCCCGCCAAGCGGATAGGCGAGCGCATGGATGGCTCCGACGGAGGCATTGGCGAAGGCCATGCCCGCCAGCAGGGAGCCCGTCAGCATGGCCTCGCGCGCGGC
>JANYFM010000164.1 GCA_025362655.1 Hyphomicrobiales bacterium
GCCAGCGTGGCCTACCGGCGCCGCGTCGCGCTCACCCTCGCCGCCCGCGCGCTGGGCGGCGCCCGCGATAAAGCCTTGGCGAAAGGCGCCCGGCCATGAACATCACCCTGCGGGTCAACGGCGCGGCCCGCGCCATCGACACCGAGCCCCGCGTAACCCTGCTCGACGCCCTGCGCGACAATCTCGGGCTGACCGGCACCCATGCCGGCTGCGAGCACGGCGTCTGCGGCGCCTGCACCGTGCTGATCGACGGCGAGCCCGCCCGGGCCTGCCTGATGTTCGCCGTGCAGGCCGATGGATACGAAATCACCACGATCGAAGGCATGGCCCCCGCGCCCGGCGAGCTCTCGGTGATCCAGGATGCTTTTTGCGAAACGCACGCGATGCAATGCGGCTATTGCACGCCGGGCATGGTGCTGACGGCGCGGGCGCTGCTCCAGCGCAATCCCTCCCCCGGCCGTGATGAAATCGTCTCGGCGATCTCCGGCAACATCTGCCGCTGCACCGGCTATGGGCAAATCATTGAAGCCATCGCTCTGGCGGCGCGGCGCCTTGCGCGCTCCAACACGCCGGGGGTGACTCCATGAAACCGCCGGCAAAATTTAAATACATTTCGGCGGATCGGCGCGTGCGCGAGGACAGAAGCTTCGTTGCCGGAGCCGGCAATTACGTTGCCGACATCAAAAAAGACGGCATGCTGCATGTCGCGCTCGCCGCCTCGCCGCATGCGGCGGCGCGCATCGTGAAAATCGACGGGTCGAAAGCGCTGGCGCTGCCGGGCGTGCATTATGTGCTGGGCGGCGATGAGCTTGCCGCCGCTGTCGATCCCATGATGAACGGCCTCGCGACGCCGCATGTGCATCGATACTCCCTCGCCGTCGGGCGGACGCGCTATATGGGCGAATGGGTCGCCGCCGTCGCCGCCGACACGCGCGCCATCGCGGAGGACGCGGCTGAGCTCATCGAAGTCGAATATGAGCCGCTGCCGCATGTCATCAATGCCGAGGAGGCATTGATGCCGGGCAGCCCGCCCGTCCACGAAAAGCACGGCTCCAATGTGCTGCTGGATAAAACCTTCGTTTGGGGCGATGTCGCCGGCGACTTCGCGAAAAGCGCGCGCGAACTGTCCTTCCGCGTTGTCTGGGGCCGCAATTCCACCGTGCCCATCGAGACCTTCGGCGTGCTCGCCTCGTGGGATCCGTGGCGCGAAACTCTCGACATCCACGCCTCCATCCAGATGCCGAAATACGCCGATCAAATCGCCCGCGCGATGCGCCTGCCCGGCCATGCGGTCCGCGTCCATCACGATGTCGATGTCGGCGGCAGCTACGGCGTCAAGCGCGGCATCAAACACACGGTGCTCTGCGCGTATCTTTCGAGAAAGCTCGGGCGCCCCGTGCGTCTGATCGAGGACCGCCTTGAGAATATGCGCTCGGGCGACGCGCACGGCCCCGACCGTATTTTCGATGTGAGCGTCGCCTTCAGCGATGAGGGCCTTGTCAAATCGATGAAAATGCGCGCGCTCGACAATGCGGGCGCCTATGCGGGACGCGCGCCGTTCCAGCTTGGCAAACCCATCGGCGCCATCGTGGGGCCCTACAAAATCAACAGCGTCGAATACCGCGCCATATCCGTCACCACAAACAAAGCCGCGCAGGAGGCGGTGCGCGGCTTTGGCCAGGCTCCGACGAACTACGCGATTGAAGCCGCCATCGACAAGGTCGCCGCGGCCCTTGGACTGGACCCCGTCGAGACAAGGCGCCGCAACTTCATCCGCGCCGATGAATTCCCCTACCTGATCCCCAGCGGCACGCGTTATGACAGCGGCGACTATCACGCTGTCGTCGATAAAGTGCTCGCCCATGCCGGCTATGACAAATGGATCGTTGAACGCGATTCCCTGCGCGCCGCCGGCATGCTCGCGGGCATCGGCGTCGCCGCGTGCCTCGAGCCGAGCGGCGGCAATTCATCCTTCGAGCCGCTGCTCAATGAATCCAACACGACCACGACGTGGATGGAATCCTGCCGCGTCAGCATCGACGCGCTCGGCGCGGTGACAGGTTCGATCCACACAACATCGTCGGGCCAGGGCCACGAGACGCTCGCGGCAACCGTCATCGGCGAAGCGCTCGATATCGACCCCGGCAAAATCCGCATCGCGCGCCCGGATTCCCTCGCGGGCATGCCGGGCAATTCCCCCGTGGGCTCGCGCATGGCCATCATGCTGGGCGGCGCGGCGTATCAAGCGGCGCTGAAGCTCAAAGCAAAACTGACCGCCATCGCGGCGCATAATTTTTCGTGCGATCCCGCCGCCGTGACATACGCGGCCGGCTCCGCATCACACGGCGGGCGGACGTTAAGCTGGGCGGACCTCGTGTCCATCGGCCACCGCAATTATCATCTGCTGCCGCCGGGCATGGAGCCGGGGCTTGAGGCGTCGCATGTCATGCAGGTTCCCTCCGGCGGCGAACTGCCCAAAGACGGGCGTGTGCAGATGTATCCCTGCCACTCCTTCGAGTTCCATCTCGTGCTCTGCGTCATCGATCCTGAAATCGGCAAACCCGAATTGCGGCGTTATGTGATCGGCCACGATTGCGGAACCATCATCAATCCCCATATCGTCAAAGGCATGACGCTCGGCGGCATAGCCCACGGCATCGGCGCGGCGCTGATGGAGGAATTCGTCTATGACGAAAGCGGCCAGATGATGAGCCAGACATTCATGGATTATCTGCTGCCCTCCGCGCACGAGATCCCGCATGTCGAGATTGTGCATCACTGCACGCCATCGCCGCTGACCGTATTCGGGCAAAAAGGCTCCGGCGAATCCGGCTATCTCGGCGCGCCCGCCGCGGTGTCGGGCGCCGTCAACGACGCCCTGCGTCCGCTGGGAATTTCGTTTTCGAAACTGCCCATCCGCGTTTCCGCCCTGGGCGATGCGATCGCCGATGCGCGGGGAAAAGCAAACCTGAAGGAAAGCCGGCCATGAGCGCGCCCCCCCGCCCCTACCGCGACCTGCGCGAACACCTCGGCGCTCTGCGCGATGCCGGACTGCTGATCACCGTGGACCGCCCCATCGACAAGGATTCCGAACTCCACCCGCTGGTGCGCTGGCAATTCGTCGGCGGCATCGCGGAGGCGGACCGCAAAGCGTTTCTCTTCACCAACATCGTCGACGGCCTCGGCCGCAAATACGATATTCCCGTCGTTGTCGGCGCCATCGCAGCCAACCGCGAAATCTATTCCATCGGAATGGGCGCGGGGATCGCGGACATTCAGGGCAAATGGGACCGCGCCATCGCGCATCCCGTCAAACCGCGCGTTGTCACGGATGCGCCGTGCCACGAAATTGTTATTCAAGGCGCCGATCTCCTCGGCGAATTCAAAGGCCTCGACGCGCTGCCGATCCCCGTCTCCACGCCCGGCTTTGATTCCGCGCCGACGCTCACCGCAACCAACGTCATCACCAAAGACCCCGTCACCGGCGTGCAAAACATGGGCACCTACCGCGCCGCGCTGAAAGCATCCGACCGCCTTGTGGTGCGCATGGCCACCCGCGTCGGCGGCGCGGACGGCTATCAGCACTATCTTGCCCATCAACAGCGCGGAGACAAGGAAATGCCCTGCGCGATCGTGCTGGGCTGCCCGCCCGCCGTCGCCTTCATGGGGCCGCAGAAACTCCCCGCCGGTGTCGATGAGCTTGATGTCGCGGGCGGCCTCGCGGGCGGCCCCATCAACATCGCGCGCTGCAAAACCGTCGATCTCATGGCGCCCGCCGAAAGCGAAATCGTCATTGAGGGTTATATCGACACGCAATATGTGGAACCCGAGGCGCCCTTTGGCGAATCCCACGGCCACGTGGCGCTGGAGGAATACAACATGCCGATGCGCGTCACCGCGATCACGCGGCGGCGCAATCCTGTGATTCCCTCTTATATTTCGCAGGTCGCCCCGTCGGAATCCTCCGTCATCAAGCGCGTCGCCTATGAGCCGCTGTTTCTCGATCATCTGCGCAACACTCTCGGCATCAAGGGCGTCAAACGCGTTTCGCTGCACGAGCCGCTGACCGGCCTGCTGCGGGTGACAACGATTGTCGTGGACCAGGGAATGCCGCGCACGGAAATCTGGCGCGCGCTTTACGGCGCGGCGTTTTTCAAAGGCGATTGCGGAAAAATCTGCATCGCCGTCAACGAGGACATCGATCCTGACAACGCCGATGCGCTGTTCTGGGCGCTGGCTTACCGCTCCAATCCAATCAAGGATATCCGCGTTGTTGAATCGCGCGGCCAGGGCCACGGGCCCCAGCGCGAGCACGAGGGCGCGGAGGATTCGACACTGCTGATGGACGCCACCATGAAGTCCGGCATGCCGCCGCTGGCGCTGCCTAAAAAGCCCTATATGGAAAGCTCCAAACGCATCTGGGAGGAGCTGGGCCTGCCGGCGCTGCGCCCGCAATCCCCGTGGTTCGGCTATTCGCTCGGCGACTGGATGCCGCAATGGGATGCGGCGGCGGAGCGCGCGGCGGCGGGACATTATCTGGAGAACGGCCGCATCAGCGCGCGGCAAAAGCGCAAGGGCCTCAAGCCTGAAACCAAATTCAGGCCGGACGGCGGTGAATAAATAATCAATACACTGAGGGGAGCGCCGCCGCATGAACAAAGCAGGCAGACTCATATTCGCCGCCGCCCTCGGGCTCTGCCCGGCCGCTCCGGCGCTGGCGCTGGACAAAATCTCCATCGTCGTGTTCGGCGCGCCCTCGCTCGGCGCGCTGCTTCAGCCCGTCATCAAATCGCGCGCGCTCGATAAAGCCCATGAACTCGACATCGACTTCCAGGAGCGCACGCCGGACGCCTACACCGCGCAGTTCAACTCCGGCGAATTCCAGGTCGGCGGCAGCGCGGCTCTGCTGACCGTCGGCCTCGCGGATCTGCGCGGCGTGAAGGTCGCCTACCTCTTTAACCTCTTCGATTTCTGGGGAGCGCTGGTGACCTCGCGGCCCGATGTCAAAACCCTGAAAGACCTTGAAGGCAAAGACATCGCGGCGGCGCGCGGCACCACCAACTACGTTATGTTCGACTGGCTCGCCCGCCAGCAGGGCGCCGATCTCTCGAAGGTGGCTGTCATCAACACCGCGACGCCCGGCCTCATAGGATACGCGCTGGCGGACCGGGCGGCGGGCGTGCAGTTGTGGGAGCCCGCCTACACATCGCTGATGACGAAGAAGCCGGAGATGCGCGCGATTGATTTGCAGATCGCCCGGCGCTGGCAGGCATTTTCGGGCAGCGCCAGCCTGCCCTATCTCGGCGTTGCCGCGCATCAGGCATGGATCGACAAAAACCCCGCGTTGGCGCGCAGGCTCTTCGCGGTCTATCAGGCCGCCGCGCAATGGCTCGCCGCCAATCCCGATGAGGCCGCGAAAATCATCGCGCCGAAGGGCTCGCCCGACGATCAAAAAGCCGTGGCGGATTTGCTGCGGGCCAACGACCGCCTCGGCCTCAACATCCGCTGGGCCTCGGAGCTTCGGCGCGAAATCGGTTTCGTGTACGCGGCGGGAAAATCGACCGGCTTTCTGCCCGGCGATCCCGCGCCGTCAACGATTTACGAAATCAAATGAAAGCGCCGGGCGAAACCGCGCGGCGCGCGGCGGAACTCGCGGCGCCCTTCGCGGTGATGGCGATTGCGTGGGAAATCGCGGCGTGGAATTTTCCGCCGTTCCTGTTCCCGCCGCTCGCCGCCGTCTTCCGCCGCGCCGCGCAAATCCTCGTCACGCCTGATGATTTCGTCCATGTGCTCGCCACCGTCGCGCGCATTCTGGCGGGCCTCGCGGGCGCGTTTATTCTCGGCGGCGGCGCCGCCGTGCTGATGGGCCGCTCGCGCGCCGCCGAAAGGTTTTTTGGGCCGGTGCTGAATTTTTTGCAGGGCGTGCCGGCGCTGTCCTGGGTTGTGTTCGCCATAATCTGGTTCAAAGGCACGGAACAGCGCATCTTCTTCATCATGCTCGTGACCTCGCTGCCCGCCTTCGCGTTCCAGGTGCTCGGCGCGCTGAAAGCCGTGCCCAAAGATTTGTTCGAGATGGTGCTGTCGTTCCGGCCGACCAAAACACAAATGTTCCGCGCCATGATTCTGCCATCCGTTCTGCCGGAAATTCTCACAGCCTGGCGCGTCAATCTCGGCAACGCCTCGCGCGTTGTTGTGGTGGCGGAGCTCGTCGGCGCGACGGGCGGCGTCGGCTACGAGCTGCTCCAGCAGCAGCAGATGTTCGATATGGCGGGCGCGCTCGCCTGGACGCTTCAGCTGGTGTTTTTCGTCCTGCTGGCGCAGTGGCTGCTGACCGCGCTGGAAACACGCGCCTTCGCCTGGCGCGCCGCGCCGGAGCGCAGCCTGTGAGCGCGGCGGCGGAAATCAGCTTCGACAACGTCGTCAAGGACTTCCCGCGCCCTGGCGGCGGCGAAATTTTTCGCGCGGTGGACGGCGTAACCTTCAGCATCGCGCGCGGCGATATTGTCGCGCTGCTCGGCAAAACCGGCTGCGGCAAATCCACCCTGTTCAATATGATCGCCGGCCTCACGGGGCCGAGCGCCGGAACCGTCCGCGTGCGCGGGCGCGACCCATTCGGCGAATTTGACGCGCTGCGCGGGGAAATCGCCATCGTGTTTCAAAATGACCGTTTGCTGCCCTGGCGCAGCGCCATCGCCAATGCCGGGCTGGGCCTTGAAATGCTCGGGCGCGGCGCGGCGGAGCGCAAGGCGGCCGCGCAATTCTGGCTGACGCGCCTTGGCCTTGCGGGCCACGAGGCTGACTATCCCCACGCGCTTTCCGGCGGCATGCGCCAGCGCGTCTCCATGGCGCGGGCCTTCGCGGCGGGGGCGGGCATTCTGCTGTGCGACGAGCCCTTCTCCGCGCTTGACGAGATGACCGCCCAAACGCTGCGCGGCGAATTCTCAAGCCTCGTGCGCGAAAACGGCAGAACCGCTGTTTTCATCACCCATTCCATCAGCGAGGCGCTGGAGCTGGGGGACCGCATCATCGTGCTTCGCCGCCCGGCGAGGATCGCGCTGGATATCAGGCTGGAGCGCGGCATGGACCGCGCGCGGCGCGATGAAATCCGCGAAAACATCCAAGCGGTCTTGGCTGAATGAGCGGCGCCGGATACCATGGAAGCCCTGGCGCGCGCGGACAAGCATCTTCCATGAGCCCCCTGATCGATTTCGACGCTGACACGTTGGACCGCTTCCTCGAAGGGAGCGTTGAGGGCGCGCGCGGCGCGCTGCAAATCACCCGCATTCCCGGCGGCCAGTCCAATCCGACCTACTTCATCAACAAAGGTCCGCTGCGCCTTGTGCTGCGCAAACAGCCCGCTGGCGCGATACTGCCCTCCGCCCACGCTGTCGACCGCGAATACCGCGTGATGAGGGCGCTGGCGGGCGCGGGCGCGCCAGTGCCCGCGATGGTGCTTTACCACGCCGGGCGCGATGTCACGGGCACGCCATTTTATCTGATGGAGCGCCTTGAGGGACGCGTGTTTCATGACAACGCGTTGCCGGGCCTGAGCCCCGTTGAGCGCCGCGCCGCCTACCATTCCATGGCGGAGACACTGGCGCGGCTGCACAGCGTCGATGCCGCCGCCGCGGGCCTCGCGGATTTCGGCCGCCCCGGCAATTATTTCGCCCGCCAGATCGCGCGCTGGGCGCGCCAGTGGGCGCTCTCGAAGACGCGCGACATTCCCGATATTGAAAAACTCATCGCCTGGCTCGGCGCCCATATACCCGGGGATGAAACCGCCGCCATCGTTCACGGCGATTACCGCTTCGGCAATCTGATGCTGCATCCAACAGAGCCGCGCGTCATCGCCATGCTCGACTGGGAGCTTTCAACCCTCGGCCATCCGCTCGCCGATCTCGCGCATTCCTGCATCGGCTGGCACGCGAAGCCGGAGGATTACGGCGGCCTGCTTGGTCTCGACACCGCGGCGCTCGGAGTGCCGCTGGAGAGCGAATACATTGAAACATACATGCGCGCCGCCCCGCGCGGCGCGCGGCTTCTGCCCTTCCATACCGCCTTTGCGCTGTTTCGCTTTGCGGTTATTTTTGAAGGCATCGCCGCCCGCGTTTTGCAGGGCAACGCCAGCGGGGACAACGCAGCCGCCGCCGGGCGCCTTTCGGCGGTTTTCGCGCGCCGCGCCGTGGAAGCGCTGGAAGAGCGTCCTCATTTCTGAACCGCCGGAGCCATCCCATGGATTTCGCATACGCGCCAGCCGTTGAAGAGCTCCGCAAGCGCCTCACAGCCTTTATGGAAGCGCGCGTGCTGCCGGCCGACGCGGCCTTTCTGAAAGAGGCGCATGCGGGGCGCTTCCCGCTGGAAATTCTGGAGCCTTTGAAGGCCCGCGCCAAGGCCGAGGGCCTTTGGAACCTGTTTATTCCCGGCCTGAAACCGGATGAGCCGGGAACACGGCTCACCAATCTGGAATATGCGCCGCTGGCGGAAATCATGGGGCGCGTCTTCTGGTCCTCGGAGGTTTTCAATTGCAGCGCGCCCGACACCGGCAACATGGAAATCCTGCATTTGTTTGCAACCCCGCCGCAGCGCGGGCAATGGCTGAACCCGCTGATGCGGGGGGAAATCCGCTCCTGCATCGGCATAACCGAGCCCGATGCCGCCTCCTCCGATCCCACAACGCTGCAAACAACCATCACCCGTGACGGGGACCGCTGCGTCATCAATGGCCGCAAATGGTTCACGTCCGGGGCGCTGCATCCCAATGCAAAATTCTGCATCGTCATGGGCCTTTCCGATCAGCGCCCGGAAGCTGATCCGCATGCCCGCCACTCCATGGTGATCGTGCCGCTGGACACGCCCGGCGTCCGCATCATCCGCAATCTGCCGATCATGCAGCATTATTCGCCCGAGGGTCATTGCGAGGTGGTCTATGACAACGTCAGCGTCCCCGCCGCCAATATTCTGGGAGAGGAGGGCAATGGCTTTGCGCTGGCGCAGGCGCGCCTCGGCCCCGGCCGGATTCATCATTGCATGCGCTCCATCGGCCAGTGCGAGGCGGCGCTGGAGCTTATGTGCGCGCGCGCTTCGGACCGCAAAGCCTTCGGCCGCAATCTCGCGGAATATTCCAACGTGCAGGATTGGATCGCCGAAAGCCGCATGGAAATCGATCAGGCGCGGCTCTACGTGCTGCGCGCCGCCTGGATGATGGACCTGCACGGCAACAAATCGGCGCGCACGGAGGTCTCCGCGATCAAAGTCACGGTGTCGCGCATGCAGACGCGGATTCTTGACCGCGCGATTCAGGTGTTCGGCGCCAAAGGCCTCACCAACGACACGCCGCTGGCATTTTTGTGGACGTGGGGCCGGGCCCTGCGTTTCATCGACGGGCCCGATGAGGTGCATAACCGCGTCGTCGCCCGCGCCGAGCTGCGCAAACACAGGAGGCCCGCGTGAATCTTGCGGCGCTGCTCAAAGGCAAAACGGTGTTCATCACCGGCGCATCCTCCGGCATCGGCGCGCATTTGGCGCGGCTTTGCGCGGGCTGCGGCGCCAATGTCGCGCAGGCCGCGCGGCGGATCGGCGAACTCGCGGCCTTGGAGGCGGATTTAACCGCCCTCGGCGCGGCTGGTGTCCTTTCCCTTCGCCTTGATGTCGCCGATGAGGAATCCGTGCGCGCCGCCATCGCCGCCGCGCGGGAACGATTCGGCGCCCTCGATGTGATCGTTAACAACGCCGGCGTTGCGTCGGACGCCGCGGCGATGGACATGAGCGCGGCGGAATTTGATTTGATTCTCGGCGTCAATCTGCGCGGCGCCTTTCTCGTGGCGCGCGAGGCGGCGCGCGGGTGGCGCGCTGAAAAACGCGGCGGCGCCATCATCAATATCGCGTCGGTGCTGGGTTTCCGGCAGGCCAGCGGCGTCGCGGCCTACGCCATGTCAAAAGCCGGCATCGTGCAGATGACGAAGACGCTGGCGCTCGAATGGGCGCGCCACAATATCCGCGTCAACGCTCTCGCGCCCGGCTATTTCGACACCGCCATGAACGCGGAATTCTTCGCCAGCGAGGCGAGCAAAGTCCTGATCAAGCGCATCCCCATGCGGCGCATCGGCGATCCCGGCGATCTCGACGGCCCCTTTTTATTATTGGCGACGGAGGCATCGCGCTTCATGACCGGGGCGGTCATCCCGGTCGACGGCGGGCATCTCGTCAGCTCGCTCTGAGCGTTTTTTTTCAAGCGCCGGCGCGCTGCGCATTGAACGCCAGCCAATCGCGCTAAGTCTTGCGGCGGCCCCCGCTTGCTTCGCGCCCGCGCATCGCCATACTCGCGCGCAATCCGCGGCGGAGGCAGCCCGCATGAAAGATTTTAACGGCCGCGCCGCCGTCATCACCGGCGCCGCGTCGGGCATCGGCCTTGGCATGGCGCGGGCTTTTGCCGGAGCGGGCATGAAGGTTGCGCTGCTTGATGTGCGCGCCGGGCCGCTGGAGGCCGCGCTTGCCGATTTGCGCGCGCTCGGCGCCGACGCGATGGCGGTGGTGACCGACGTGAGCGATGCCGCCGCCGTTGAAACCGCCGCGGCGCGGGTCGAAGCGAATTTCGGCCGCATCGACATTGCCTGCAACAACGCGGGCGTGCTCGTTCACGGCAAAGCGGTGGAGGAAATCACGCCGGCGGAATGGGACTGGGTGCTCGGCGTCAATCTCCACGGCGTCATTCACGGGATCCGCGCTTTTCTGCCCCGCATACGCAGGCACGGTGATGGCGGCCACATTGTCAACACCGCCTCCATCGGCGGCTTTCAGGTCGGCGCGGCCATGCAAACACCCGCCTATGCCGTGTCCAAATTCGCCGTCGTGGCGCTGAGCGAGGGACTGCGCAACGATCTCCGGGGAACCAATATCGGTGTCAGCGTATTCGCGCCCGCCGCCGTGGAGACAGGCATCTATGGCTCGCCGCTGCATAAGCCCGAGCGTTTCGGCGGCCCTGATTCCAGTGGCGAACACACGCCGGATTTCATCCGCGCGGGAATGACGCCGGACCAGGCGGGCCGCCGCGTGCTGGCCGCCATCGCCGCCAACGATTTCTATGTCTTCACGCACATGCAGACGCGCGACTGGCTGCTGGCGCGCCACAGCGAAATCATTGCCGGCTATGACGCGGCGCAGCGCTGGGAAGCGGGCGAGCCGCATCCCGTGCCGCGAATGAAGACATAAAGGGAGAACGGCGAATGAGCGGAATTTTCAACCTTGCGGGAAGAGTGGCCTACGTCACCGGCGCCGCCAGCGGCCTCGGATTTGCCATGGCGGAGGCCTTTGCGGAGGAAGGCGCGCACGTTGTCCTCGCCGATATCGATGCGGCGGGCGCTGAGCGCGCGGCTGGCCGCCTGACGCAGGCCGGATATTCAGCCGAAACCGCGGCGCTGGATGTGCGCGAGCCCCTCAAAATCCGCGAAAGCATTGAGGCCGCGGCGCGCAAACACGGACGTCTCGACATTGTCTGCGCCAATGCCGGAATCACGGGCGGACCGCCGTTCAGCGAGGAGGCCGGCCGGATCGAGAATATCGATCTTTCGCTCTGGGACAATGTTGTGAAGGTCAATCAAACCGGCGTCTTCGCGACCATGCAGGCGGCGGCGCGGGTGATGAGGCCTCAGGGCAGCGGACGCATCATCGTGACATGCTCGATATCGGGCCTGCGGGCGGGAAACATTTCCGGCTATGCCTATGCCGCGACGAAGGCCGCCGTCGCGCACCTCGTGCGTCTCGCCGCTGTCGATCTCGCGCCCTTCGGCATCAAGGTGAACGGCATCGCGCCCGGCCCCTTTCTCACCAACATTGCGGGCGGCCGCATGCATAGCGATCCCAAACGCGCCGCTGTCATGGCGGCGGGCGTGCCGATGAAGCGCATCGCTGATCCCTCGGAGCTGAAAGGCCTCGCGCTGCTTCTGGCCTCGGACGCGTCCAGCTTTCTCACGGGAACGGTGATCCCGATCGACGGCGGCGCGATGGCGATGTGAGCCCGCGCACGCTCACAAATCGCGCACCCGCGGCAGCACCCGGTCGCGAAAAAGCTCCGTGCCGCGCCGCACCGCCGCATCCGGCATATTGCCGATTTTCATGGTCATGTTGATAACGCCGTGATTGAGCGCGGCATGAATGCGCGTCATCTGCCTTGCCACGCTCTCAGGGCTGCCGCACAGCACCGTGCCCGCCTCTATCTGCTCCTCAAGCGTGCGCTCGCGCAGGGTGGCGAGGCGCTTTTCGAAATATTGTTTCGATGCGTCCGTGCCATAATAGCCGGTCTCCTTCAGCACCTGCGTCTGCGCCTCGCGCTGCGGGCGCATCAGCACTTGGTGAAAATAATCGAGGCCGCCGCGCATGATGTCGAGCGCCTCGGCGTCGGTCTCGGCAATCACGCATTGATGGCCCGATAGAATATGCCGCTTTTCTGGCTCCCAGCCATGCGAGCGCGCCTCGCGTTTATAAAGATCGATATTGGCGCGGGCCACATCAAGATCGGCGATCAGCGTCATTCCCATGATCGCTTTATGCTTGGCGGCAAAGGCCGCTGATTCCGCCGTGGAGGCCGACATCAGCAGCGGCGGATGCGGGCGCTGCATCGGCCGCGGCCAGATGGAAACCGAAGGAAAATCATAGAACTCGCCCTCCCAGCGGAACGGCTCGTCGCTGGTCCAGCATTTCACAATCAGCCGCGCCGCCTCATCGAGACGGCCGAGGGATTCGTCGGGGTTCACATTATAAGCCCGGTATTCATGCGGAATGCCGCGCATGAAACCGGCGATCAGCCGCCCGCCGCTCATCACGTCGATCATCGCGTATTCCTCGGCGACGCGCACCGGGTTGAGCAGCGGCACGAGATTGCCCAGCATGCCCAGTTTGATGCGGCTGGTGCGGTGCGCCAGAACGGAGCCGATGAGATTGCAGTTTGACATCAATCCGTAAGGGCTGAAATGGTGCTCGTTGCAGCCCACCCAGTCAAAGCCGCACTCCTCGGCAAAGACCATCGCGTCGATATAGGTTTTGTAGAGCGATTGCGCCCTGGCGGGATCAAAGCTCTTGTTGGGCACCGGCCAGCCCGCCGGCGCCTCCTCGCAATACGGCCACGGCATCAGGTGGAAATAATTGAACTGCAAGGAGCGCTCCGCGTTTTGTGGCCTATTTACGCTTCATCTCGCCGGCGGAATTGATCATGGCGTGGAAGCTACGGGCAAAGCTCACCGCCTTGCTCATGTCGATCGCCTGCGCGTTGACGCCGTATTCCTTCACCGCCAGCACCGC
>JANYFM010000025.1 GCA_025362655.1 Hyphomicrobiales bacterium
TTTCCCAATGTGGCGCTGCGGCTGGGTGTTATCACCGTCGTTGGAGCGGCCAGCCTGCTCGTGGCCCTTGCCGGCTATGCCGCCGCCGTCAGCGGGCTCAGCGCCGGACTGGGGGCTCCTCCCGGCCTTGCGATCTGGATCATAGGCGCGACGATCATTCTGGTGGCGGCGCCCGGCGGCCTCGCCGGCGCCGCATGGGCTGCGGCAGGGGCTGCCGGCATTTTCATCGCGGGGCTTGGATTGCCGCTGCTGATTCTGGCGCTGCGGGGCTCGCCTTTGCCCCTGCCGCTGATCGGCGAGCGGCTGCAATGGCAGGAGGCTCTGGCGCGCATGGCGGAATGGCAGGGAGCCGCCGGAGGCGCGCCATCGGCGACGAGTGCCACCGTCATCGCCGCGATCATGCTGGGCCTTGGCTCGCTTGCCCCGCTGCTCGCGCCGGCGATCACCGCCAATGACGGCGCGGGCGCCCGCCGCGCCGGCCTCTCCGCGCTGTTCTGGGCCTTTGTAATGTCCGTCATTGTGGCAGCGACGATGGCGGTGTCAGCGCTGGCCTTCGACCGCGGCCTGACCGGCGCCCGTCCCGGCGAGCTATCCAGTTTCATCTCCGAGGCCGCCGCCCTCGGGCGTGTGCGGATTTGCGGCGTCAGTCCCGGCAGTCCCGCGGCCGCGCGCGCCGCCTGCTCGCAAAGCCCCGGCTTTCAGGGAACGCTGCGCCGGAGCGATATCGGCGCCGACGGGGCGTTCCTGATCCAGGCGCTGCCGGATATGCGCGGGTTTGGCCGCGCCTTCTCGGGGCTTGCGATCGCAGGCCTCGCGGCCGCCGCGCTAACGCTGGCCGCCGCCGGGTTTCACGCCTTCGCCACGGCGCTTGGCCATGACGCCTTTTACCGGGTGCGCGACGCCGGCGCGATGACCAGCCGGCGCCTCGCGGTGACGCGGTTTTTGCTGGCGGCGGGCGTTGCCGCCGCCGGCGCCCTGCTGCATTTCTATCATCCCGATCCGCGCACGCTGATCGGCCTCGCCATCGCGTTGTGCGCCTCGGCGGTGGCGCCGCTGCTGGTGCTTTCGCTGTGGCCGCGCGCGGAGAGCTCCGACGCGACGATCGCCCTGCTGGCCGGCCTTGCCTGCGCGGAGACGATCATTTTCATCGGCGGCTCCCCGCCGACCATCGATGTTTTCGCGCCCGCCGCCGTGATCGCCGCCGGGGTTAGTCTGGCGGCGGGCGTCACCACCAGCCTGTTTCGCCGCGCCGATCCCACCAGCCGCGGCGGCGCCTTTGTTCACGGCGTGCTGCACGGTGAAAGCGAAGTGCTCAACCCTGACAAGGGCGCGTGAGAATTTTCACTCCCTCAGCAGCTTTTCCAGCGTCTCCAGCCGGTCCGCTTCGCGCGGCGGCTTGTCCCAGCGGATGCGCGCGATGCGCGGAAACCGCATGGCGATGCCGGATTTGTGGCGGCTTGAGCGGTTGAGCCCCTCGAACGCCACCTCGAGCACAAGGCCTTCGTCCGCGCCCGCCGCGACTTCGCGCACCGGCCCGAAACGCCCGCGCGTGTGATCGCGCACCCAGCGGTCAAGCCGCTTCAGTTCCGCGTCGGTGAAGCCGAAATAGGCTTTGCCGACGGGCACAAGCTCATCGCCCTGCGCGCCGGCGCGCCACACCCCGAAGGTGAAGTCGGAATAGAACGACGAGCGCTTGCCGTGTCCGCGCTGCGCGTACATCATCACCGCGTCGGCGCCAATCGGATCGCGTTTCCATTTCCACCAAAGGCCTTTCGGGCGTCCCGCGAGATAGGGCGCATCGCGGCGTTTTATCATCACCCCTTCAACCGCGCCGGCGTCGTCTCCGGCGCCCGCGCCCCCGGGGTTGGCGCGCGCCGCGGCGAGCTGTTCCCAGGTTTCAAAAGCCACCAGCGGCGAAAGGTCGATGCGCCGCGCTCCGGCCCGCGCGAGGAAGGCCTCCAGCCGCGCGCGCCGCTCGTCAAACGCGAGGCCGCGCAAATCAGCGCCGTTCTCACGCGGCAAATCATAGGCGCGGATATGCGCGGGAAAATCCGCCATCAATTTTGCCGGAGCCTTTTTACGGTTGAGGCGCTGCTGGAGCGCGCCGAAAGTCTGCACGCCGCCGCCATCGCGCGCCACCAGCAATTCGCCGTCAATCGCCGCGCCGTCGAAAGCATCCCCCTGAAACGCCGCCAGCGCATCGGGGAACGCCGCTGACATATCCTCGCCGCTGCGCGAATAAAGCCGCCGCACGGGCGCGCCCGTTTCATCGCGCCCGCCGCAAAGCTGCACCCGCGCGCCGTCCCATTTCCATTCCGCGCGGAAATCCCCCGGGTCGAGCCCCGCAAAATCCTCCGGCGTGATGGCATGCGCCAGCATCGGCGTGTGAAACGGCGCGGGATCCAGCGAAACGGGCCGCGCGCCGCGCCCCTCAAGCCATGCGAAAAACTCCGCATAGGGCGGCGCCAATCCGTGCCAGATTTCCTCGACATCGCTGACGGGCAAAGCTCCCAGCGCCGCGACGGCGGTTTTGGCGAGGCGCGCGGATACGCCGATGCGCAGCGCGCCGGTGATCAGCTTTAAGAGCGCCCAGCGGCCGGTCTCATCGAGCCCGTCCAGCCACAGCGCGATTTGCGCGGGCAAATCGGCTTTGCGGGTTTTCGCGAGCGTCTCCACAATTGTCGAAAGCAACGGCGGCGGCGCGGCGGCGCCCTCCGGCGGCTCCCACAACAGCGCCACGGTTTCCGCGAGGTCGCCGACGTAATCATAGCTCATCTCAAACAGGACGGGATCAGCCCGCGCCGCGATCAGCGCCCGGACCAGCGCGGGTTTGGCGTGGGCGAATTTCAGCGCTCCCGTCATGGCGGCGAGGGCATAGCCCCGGTCCGGGTCGCCGGCGGCGCGGAAGTAATTCTCCAGCAGCCGCATTTTTCCCGTGCGCGAGGGCTCATAGGCGACCCGGTCGATAAGGGCTGCGAAGCGGTTCACGCGGCTGCCCCGTCGTCGTCATCGCCATAGCCGATCATGCGCAGCGGCCGCGCCCGCAGCCCTTTTTGCGTTGCCCAATGGACCAGCGCATCCTCGGACCCGTGCGTCACCCACAAGTCCTCGCATCCGGTTTCCAAAACACTGGCGCAAAGCCCGTCCCAATCCGCATGATCGGACACAACCAGCGGCAATTGCACGCCGCCCTGCCGGGCGCGGGCGCGGATGCGCATCCAGCCCGACGCGAAAGCGATGACAGGATCGGCGAAGGCGCGCGCCCAGACGTCGCGGGTCGCCGAGGGCGGGCAAATCACAATTTCCCCCGCCAGCGCGGCGCGCTTGCCCGGCTCGATCCGCCGCGTTTCGCCGATGGGCGCGCCTTCGGCGATATAATAACCGGTGATCTTCTCCATCGCTCCGTGAAGATAGATCGGCCGCTCCCAGCCGGCTTGCGCGATCAGCGCCATCAGCCGCTGCGCTTTGCCCAGCGAATAAGCGCCGACAAGATGCGCGCGGCCCGGAAACGCCGCAAGCGAGGCGAGAAGCTTGGCGATCTCGCCGCGCGCCCCGGGGTGGCGGAACACCGGCAGGCCAAAGGTCGCCTCGGAAACGAAAGCGTGACAGCGCACCGGCTCAAAGGGCGCGCAGGTCGGGTCATGGGCGCGCTTGTAGTCTCCCGAAACCACCAGCCGCCGCCCCTCGACCTCAATCAGGATTTGCGCCGAGCCCAGCACATGCCCCGCCGGGTGAAAACTCACGATGGCATCGCCGACGCGCAAGGGTTCGCCATAGGCGAGCGCCTGCCGCGATCCCGCGAACGCCTCGCCATAGCGGAGCGCCATGATATCCAGTGTCTCCCGCGTCGCCATGACCGAGCCGTGCCCGGCGCGCGCGTGATCAGCATGGCCATGGGTTATCAGCGCGCGGGGGCAGGGGCGCATCGCGTCAATATAAAAATCGCCCGCCGCGCAATAGAGGCCGGCGGGGGTGAGGCTGAGAATGTCTGCGGCGGGCATCGGCGCAGTCTTACGCCATCCCGTCCGCCCCGTCTTGCATGGCGCGCGCGTTGATGCGAGCTTTCGCGGTCCCCGGAATGCCAACACAAGGGAGCGGACGATGTTGCGGGCCCTGGCTGTTTCAGGACTTCTGTGCGCGGCGGCGGCGAATACCGCGGGAGCGCAGACATTTCCCGATCATGCTGTCCGCATCATCGTGCCGAGCCCGCCCGGCGGCGTCACCGATATTCTGGCCCGGGTCATCGGCCAGGTTTTGTCGCAGTCCTGGGGCCGCAGCGTCATCATCGACAACCGCCCCGGCGCGGACGATATGATCGGCGCCGCCGCCGTCGCCAAGGCGGCCCCCGACGGCTACACGCTGCTGGTGACCAGCAACGGCCCCGTCACATCAGCGCCGTTTCTGCATACGCGCATGCAATACGATCCCATGCGCGACCTGACGCCGATTCTGATGCTGGCGCAGATCACGCCTGTCTTCAACGTCCCCGCGTCGTCGCCGGCGGCGAATATCGCGGAATTCATCGCGCTGGCAAAATCAAAACCCGGCGAGCTTAACTACGGCTCGTTCGGCAACGGCACGTATGCGCATGTCGCCATGGAGGATTTCAAGCTGCGCACGGGAACGCGCATCGAGCACATTCCCTACAAAGGCTCGGCCCCGGCGGTCACCGCG
>JANYFM010000036.1 GCA_025362655.1 Hyphomicrobiales bacterium
GCCGTTGCGCGGTTGACGAAATCAGCACTCCTGTCCGCTGTATGCGCACCGAATTTCACTCCTCATTCCCGTCCTCATTCCACTCCTCATTTTACCCCTTGGCGGATCGCATTCGCCCGGCTATAAGCCCGCTCAGTGGCGCGTGACCTGACCGGTCCCGCGCCTCGATTATTTTCGGGCTGGCGGAATCGCGGATTCCGGCGCCCGATGCAGGCGGGACATGATGGTAAATCCTCTGGAGTTTCTCGCTCAGGTGCGCGCCGAAGGCGCCAAAGTCACCTGGCCGACGCGGCGGGAAACCTTGATCACGACCGGGCTCGTGCTCGCCATGGTGGTTATCGCCAGTATTTTCTTCGTGTCGGTCGACTGGGCCCTGCGGTTCATCGTCACCACGCTGCTTTCTCTCACGCATTAAGTCTGGGGCCTTTTATGAGCATGCGCTGGTATATCGTCCACGCCTACTCCAACTTCGAGAAGAAGGTGGCCGATTCCATCCGCGAATATGCGGGGCAGCGCGGGCTGACGGCCAAATTCGAGGAAATTCTCGTGCCGACCGAGCAGGTCGTCGAGGTGCGCCGGGGCCGCAAGGTGACCTCGGAGCGCAAATTCTTCCCCGGTTACGTGCTGGTCAAATGCGACCTGACCGACGATGTCTACCATTTGATCAAGAACACCCCAAAAGTGACGGGCTTTCTGGGCGCCGATAAAAAGCCGATGGCGATTTCCGACGCCGAGGCTGAGCGCATCAAAGGCCAGGTGGCGGAGGGTGTCGAGCACCCCAAATCGACCATCAGCTTCGAGATCGGCGAGAAGGTGCGCGTCAACGACGGGCCCTTCGCCTCCTTCGAAGGCCTCGTCGAGGATATCGACGAAGGCCGCTCGCGCCTCAAAGTGGCCGTGTCGATCTTCGGCAGGGCGACGCCGGTGGAGCTGGAATTCACGCAGGTGGAGAAGCTTTAGGGGGCGGGGGCGGGGCGCATCCGCCCTCTTTTCATTCCCGTCCATCCGTGCTTTAAGCCCGCTTCGTTCTGTGGGAGGCGCGCCGGTCAGCCAGCCGGAGTCCGCGCCGCACCACGGTCCTGCAACCTGAGCCGGAACAATCCCGGCCCTCTGGCAACGCCCCGCGCGGCACACGGGCAAGCCAGACCCATAGTTAGTTTGGAGCAGTCTTATGGCAAAGAAGATCACGGGTTACGTGAAGCTTCAGGTGCCGGCGGGCGCGGCGAATCCCTCGCCCCCCATCGGTCCCGCGCTCGGTCAGCGCGGCCTGAACATCATGGAATTTTGCAAAGCGTTCAATGCGCGAACCGCGCAATTGGAAAAGGGATCGCCGATCCCGGTTATCATAACAGCCTATCAGGACCGCTCCTTCACTTTCGAAATGAAGCAGCCGCCTGTGACCTTTTGGCTGAAGAAAGCCGCTGGGTTGAAAATCGGCAAGAAACCGGCTTCCGGCGCCAAGTTGCCGGGGCGCGGCTTCGTCGGCAAGGTCACTCATGCGCAGGTGCGCGAAATCGCCGAGAAGAAAATGCCGGATCTCAATTGCCACACGATTGAATCGGCAGTGTCGATGATCGAAGGCTCCGCCCGCGCTATGGGCCTAGAGGTGGTGGGATAATCATGTCAAAGAGAGTCACAAAATCCCGCGAAGGCATTGATCGCAAAAAGGTTTACAAGCTCGACGAGGCCGTGAAAATGGTCAAGGAACGGGCCAGCGCGAAGTTCGACGAAACTGTCGAAATCGCGATGAACCTCGGTGTCGATCCCAAACACGCCGACCAGATGGTGCGCGGCGTCGTCAACCTGCCCAACGGCACGGGCCGCGTTCTGCGCGTTGCCGTGTTCGCCCGCGGCGCCAAGGCTGAGGAGGCGAAAGCTGCCGGGGCCGATATCGTTGGCGCCGAAGACCTCGTCACAATCGTCAGCGGCGGCACGATTGATTTTGATCGCTGCATCGCCACCCCCGATATGATGCCGCTCGTCGGGCGGCTCGGCAAAGTGCTGGGTCCGCGCGGCATGATGCCGAACCCCAAGGTCGGCACAGTCACCATGGATGTAAAGGGCGCTGTGGCCGCCTCCAAAGGCGGCGCGGTGGAATTCCGCGTTGAAAAAGCCGGCATTGTGCAGGCGATGATCGGCAAATGCTCGTTCGGCGAGGAAAAGCTCGTTCAGAACATTCAAGCCTTCGTGGATGCCGTCGCCAAGGCCAAGCCGCAGGGCGCCAAGGGCACCTATATCAACCGTATCGCGCTGTCCTCGACCATGGGGCCGGGCGTCAAGGTGGATCCGGGCACGGTTGGCGGGGCAACGCCGGCGTTTAGCTGATTTCCAGCCGTCCGTCGGATTACTTTGTTCTAAAAAACAGCACCCGGAATCGCTGATTCCGGGTGCTTTTTTATTGCGGGCGTGCGTTCGCTCTTGCCAAAGGTGATGAGTCAAAACTCATGCCTTTTGGTATTATTCCCGCTCCGTATCCTCGCAGGTAAACCCGACATAGCACATCGACGTATCCTTGGTCCGCACAAAAGCCGGCTCAAGGGTTTCGCCGGTTTCGCAGGCAAAGCCGCTGTTGACGTATCGGTCAAAATGGTTGGGGCCGGACTTCAGCACAACGCCGTTTTCGCCCTTCACCATGCTTTTCGATTGCCCGCACGTCATTTGCCACGTGTCGGCGCGGGCGGATTCGTGTTTCGGCGCCGAACGCGGCGCGCGCTGGGCGAAGGCCGCTGTGGAGAACACCGCTAGAGCGACACCGCTGTAGACCAGGGTTTTGAAGGAGGGGATCAGAACGTTTTTCATGTTGTTGCTTCCTTTATGACAGGGTTGAATGCGGTCGGGCCGGCCGGCATTCGCACCGGGGCTTTCGGTGTTGGCGGCGGCATCCACAACGAGTCCCGCTGGCGATGCTGCTGCGGTTTTCTAATGCCGGCGGAATGGCCCGGGTAGAATCGGAATCTACCCAGACGGAGCCGCCGCCGCGCGGGTTCGGTGAGCGGCTGCGCGCCCCCGCCGCCGTGGCCTCAATGGATATTCGTTGCCGCATCGGCGGTTTTGACCGATGATGCGCGCAGCGGAATTGCCCAAAGGGTTTGCCGATGCGCTTTGCCAAAATTCTGTCCGTCGCGGCGTTTCTTGCTTCGCCCTTTGCCAGCGCGCTGGCGCAAAGCGGCGAGCCGTTGATGGTTGGCGCTTGGCAGGGCTCTTATGTTTGTTTGCAGGGACGCACCGGTTTGACTCTGACGATCGACAGGCAAACCAATGAGACGTTTTCCGGCTATTTCCATTTTTACCCGCTGCGCCGCAATCCCGCTGCCAAAGAGGGCTGTTACAGCGTCGAGGGGCGCCGCACGGCGGATAACCGCGTGGTGATCACAACCGGAAGCTGGATTACCCGCCCGCCCGGCTATGTGATGGTTGGACTCGATGGGCTCGTCACACGATCGGGCAAATCCATGGCTGGGAATGTGACGTCGCCGGCGTTTGTGGAAACGCGCTGCCAAAAATTTGCGCTAAGGCTCCAGAATCCCCGTCCGGAGGTCGACGCCATCTGCCGCGGCGCGCTGACGGCGCAAGCTAAGGCGCCGGCGCGTTAAACCGCCGCGCCGCGCCGCATTCGCTTGCGCGGCGCCGCGCGCGGCTTTATTCAACGGCCACTCCTCCCGCCGGAACCTTGTCCCATGGCCGAACCCCGCCGCGCCGCTGTGCCCTCCTACACCGCCCCCGGCGCGCGTTTTGTGATTGCTGAGGCGCGCTTTTACGACATCATCGGTGAAATGCTGCTGGACGGCGCCAAACGCACGCTGGAGGCCGCGGGGGCGACGTGGGATGTGATCGCGGTGCCCGGCGCGCTGGAACTGCCGGCCGCGGTGCGGATGGCCACCCGCAACGGGCGCTACGCCGGCGCCATCGCGCTCGGCTGCGTCATCCGCGGCGAGACCTTCCATTTCGATATTGTGGCGATGCAGAGCTGCCGCGCGCTGATGGACCTCACCGTTTCCTATGAGCTTCCCGTTGGCAACGGCATTCTGACCGTCGAGAACGAAGAGCAGGCGGTGGTGCGCGCCGACCCCAAACAGGGCGACAAGGGCGGCGACGCGGCGCGGGCGGCGCTGGCTCTCTACGCTCTGAAACAGCAATACGGGGCGCGCTGATGTCGCGGGAGGACCGCGCCAATGCGCGGCTGGCGGCGGTGCAGGCGCTTTACCAGATGGATGTCGCGGGCAAGGGCGTCCATGAAATCCTCGCCGAATTCGAAACCCACTGGATCGGCCAGGAGGTTGAGGGCGAGCAATACAAGCCGGCCGAACTCGAATATTTCCGCGATGTGCTGAACGGCGTGCTTGCCGACCAGCGGGCGCTGGATTTGGAAATCGACAAGACGCTGCAGGACGGCTGGCCGCTGCGGCGGGTTGAATCGGTCATGCGCGCCGTGCTGCGCGCCGGGGCCTATGAGTTGAAAAAGCGCGCGGATGTGCCCGTGCGCGTGGTTATTTCCGAATATGTCGATGTCGCCGCCGCCTTTTTGGCGCGCGACGAGACCGGCATGATCAACGCGGTGCTGGATGCGCTGGCGCGCACATTGCGCCCGCAGGAGTTTTGACGCCGGATTTTTTGCGCCTGGAGGCCGCCGTGACCGCGCCGCTCAGCGAAGACGATATCATCGCCCGCTATTTCGCGCCGCTGGCCGGACCGGGGGGGCTCGGATTGCGCGATGACGCGGCTTTGCTGGCGCCGCCCGCCGGCTGTGATCTCGTGCTGACGAAAGACGCCATCGTCGCGGGGGTGCATTTTTTTGCCGGCGATCCCGCGGCGGCAATTGCCCAAAAGGCGCTGCGCGTCAATCTTTCGGACCTCGCGGCCAAGGGCGCGGAGCCCCTGGGGTTCCTGATGGCGCTGGCGCTGCCGGGGGCAACCCCTGAAGCCTGGCTCGCCGATTTCGCGCGGGGGCTGGGCGAGGATGCGCGGGCGTTTGGCATCGAATTGCTGGGCGGCGACACCGTCTCGACGCCAGGACCGCTTGTCGTGTCGATCACCGCGGTGGGCAGCGTTCCAAACGGGCGGATGGTCAAACGCGGCGGCGTCCGCGCCGGGGATTTTCTCTATGTCAGCGGCTCCATCGGCGATGCCGCGCTGGGGCTGAAACTGCGGCGCGGGGAGGGCCCCCCGGCGCTGTCGCCTGACGCGCGCGCGCATCTGTTGGAGCGCTACCTCTTGCCAAAGCCACGCCTTGCGCTGGTCCATGCGATGCGTGATTTCGCCCATGCGGGCATGGACGTATCCGACGGGCTCGTCGGCGATCTCACGAAAATGCTGAGTGTGTCCGGCGTTTCTGCGCGCGCGCGGCTGGCGGACGTGCCGTTGTCCGACGCCGCGCGCGGGGCGGTCAGGCTCGACAATGCATTGTTTGAGACCGCGATGACCGGCGGCGATGATTACGAACTGCTTGCGGGCGTTCCGCCGGAGAACGCCGCGTTGTTCGAGGCCGCGGCGCTGGCGGCGGGCGTGGCGGTGACGCGCATCGGCGAGGCCATCGCGGGGACCGGCGCGCCGGAGTTTATCGGGCGGGATGGCGTGGCAACGGTGTTTGCGCGGGGAAATTTCAGCCACTTTTGAGAGGCGCCGCTTCCCTTCTCCCGCGGCGCCCCGCCATTGCCAAAACCAGCTGATATGCGCAGGGTCGGCTTGGAGCGGTGACCGGTTGAGCGAGATTATCCCAGACGAAACCTCCCCAAACGAAGCCTCCCCAAACAAAGCCTGGGGCGCGGCGGCGCGGCGCCGGTGGTTTTTCGAGGCGGCGCGGCAGGCCTGCGCCGGGCCGATGCCGATTGTCGCGGTAAGCCTCATCAGTGTCGGCGGCCTCGCGCGCGATGCCGGCTTTTCCATCGAAATCGCCGTCGCCTCGACGCTGCTGATCTGGGCGGGGCCGGCGCAGGTGCTGTTCTTCGGCGCGGTGGCGGCGAAGACGGCCTGGCCCGTCATCGCGTTGTCGATCTCGCTTTCATCGGTGCGGTTTGTGCCGATGGTCGTCTCGATCCTGCCGATGATCCGCACTTCGCGGACGCGGCTGCCTGTGCTGATTCTCGCGGCCCATTGCGTCGCCGTCACTGTGTGGGCGGAGGGCATGCGGCGCCTGCCCGGCGTGCCGAAAGAGGGGCGCATGGCCTTCTTCTTCGGCTTTTCGGCGACATGTCTTGCCGGCACGTCGCTGGCGACGGCGGCGGGCTATGCGCTGATCGGGCAATTGCCGGGGCCGCTGGCGGCGGCGCTGTTGTTTATGACGCCGATCTATTTTGTGGCGACGCTGACGCGCGGCGCGCGGCAATGGATCGACAAGCTGGCGCTCGTATTCGGGCTGGCTTTGGCGCCGCTTACGCAGATGTATGCGCCCGCCGGGTTTGATCTGCTGGCGCTGGGGCTGATTGGAGGCACGGGGGCCTGGCTTTGCGCGCGCCGCCTCGAAGCGCGCGGGCGCGCGGCATGAGCGGGACCCTCGATCAGGGGTTGTGGCCATGGATCGCGCTGATCTGCTTTGGCTTTCTGCCGAGCGAAATCTGGCGCTTTCTCGGGCTGTTTCTGGCGCGTGGGCTGGACGAGCGCTCGCCTTGGCTGGCTTGGGTGCGGGCGGTGGCCACGGCGTTGCTGGCGGGGGTTGTCGGCAAGCTGCTGCTGGCCCCCAACGGCGCGCTGGCGGGCCTGCCGCTGTGGGGCCGGCTGGGGCCGCTGGCCTTCGGCATGATCGTGTATTTCGCGGCGCGGCGCAGCGTCATCGCGGCGGTGCTGGCGGGCGAGGCGGCTATAATCGCGGCAGGCTATTGGGCGGGGTAGGGCGGTTGAAAGAGCTGTTCCACGCAGGCCGTGACGACGATTTGTTGAAAAATATTGGGTCTCGATTTGCACCGGTCGACGCTATTTCATTGAGTGCCATCCTGGCTAGCGCCGCGCCACGACTGTATAAAGCCATTTATCCCCTTGGATAAATTTCTGCCGGTGCCAGGTCGTCACCGCCTTCGGAAATCCAAGCACCGCCAGATATTCGCGCACCAGACGCGGCGGCAAATTCCACCAGGTGTCATGCAGGGAGGGTTTCGCCGACTCAGGCTGGAACCGCGGCGCCCGCATCATCGCGCCGAGCAGCCCGAGCGGGGGAACGTCCGCCACGATAACGGCTTCGCGGGCCAGCCGCGCGCCGTTTTCCAACGCCAGAAAAGGGTCGCGCACATGCAGGAGGATGCTCCCGTAAATCGCCACGTCGACGGGCCCGATCGAGGCGGGAATATCGTAAACCGCGCCGTGAACGAGCCGCGCTTTGGAGCGGTTGGCCGCATGGCAGAACCAATAGCCGTTGTTGAGGCGCTGCAAATGCCGCGAGCGGTCGGCGTCCGTCGCGGCGCGGTCGAGCTTGGCATGGGGCACGATATCCCAGCGCTGCGCCGGTGAAAGGTCATAGGAAACCACCTCCGCGCCGGCCTTTTCCGCGCTGAACGTTAAAAAACCCGAGGCCGCGCCGACATCGAGGACGCGTTTGCCGCGAAACTCGAAATTGCCGAGATAGGCATCGATGTTGCCGCGCAGGTCCCATTCGCCATGGACCAATCCGTGTCCCGGAATGTCCGTTGTGTGGTAGAAATAGCAGTCGGCGATATCCGTTACTTCGCGGGGCGGCGCGTAAGGAGCCGTGCCGGCTTGATCATCCGTTGCAGTCATGGATTTCCCGGATTTTTAGAGTTGACCGCGCCGCGGCGGGGCGAAGCCTCCGGCATACTTTAAAGTATTCCGACCGCCTGGCAAACGCTGCCAGGGTTCAGACTCATAACCAGTAGCTGACGGCGGCCGCGATGCAAACGGCGGCAAGGAAGTTGACGGCGTATCCGTCGTATCGGGTCGCGACGCGGTGCAAGTCCTTCAGGCGGCAGAACAGGCGCCCGATGGCATTTCGGTTGCGGTGGAGGAACGGCGGGAAGCAGTTTTTCCATTTGCGATTGGCTTTGGGCGGAATGTTCGGCAGCGCGCCGCGCTCTGCGATCTGATGACGGATGGCATTCGAGTCCCACGCATGTCTGACGGCAAATGCGGCGCAATCCGCGAAAACCGGTCGTCCGTCCGCCGGAATTGATCCCGATTCATTTGCGCTTCCTTTCGGAAGCCGTGAAAAGGGACCTCGATTTTCTCAAAAACCTTGAGCCAGCCTCGACGGCCGACGCTTTTGCCCCCTCGGGTCATCTTGTGTTGAGAAAACGGGGTGCTGAATGATTTGAATTTGTAGGCATTGAGCCCGATACCGTTGTCGGAAACCACAAATCCGATCACGGGTGGCTGGTCATCGTCTCCCCCGTCTCCATGCAAGATTTCAATATCAATTCGTCCTTTGTCGGCGAGAGCCTGATCCCCAAAACGATCTGTAATCGCGTGAAGGGCATTGCTGATTGCTTCATGCAAAGGCAACAGCGCATTTGCTTCCGATGGCTTCAACGGAAGTCTGGCAACTTGGCCCATGATATCGCTTTCAAGGTCCGCCATCGGCCAACTCCCCGCCTGTGCTCAAACCGGACTGAGAGGGCGGTTCTCGAAATTTGTAATTCCAATTTTCGAAGTGTTCACTGTCGTATCTCTCAATTCTTTCGCGGGGCCACGTCGCGCTCGATCAGTTCGCGAATGTAGCGGGTGTAGGGAATTCCACGCGCGGCGGCCCTGCCTTTCACGGCTTCGAGCAATGCCGATGGCACGCGCATGTTGAGCTGCGCCGCCTTCCGATCGAACTCGAAACGCAGCGGCTTGAACTGCGACATGTCGAGGCCGCTCAGATCTTGTTCCAGGAAAGCCTCGGCTTCCGCATCGGTCTTGAACTCAGGGACTTTCTTCATATTTCCGCGCCTCCTTGGCGCGCATGTATCGAGCGCTCAGGGGCCTAATTGCGTCCCCTCGAAGAACAAAAACCACGTAAGCGGCTCGTCCCGCCTGTGTGCGCCCTATCGCCAGAAACCGTTGCTCGTCGGCCGAATGTTTCATATCCGGGGCGAAAAGCGGTTCGCCCAACAGCACTTCCTCGATTTCCGCGATGGAAATCCCGTATTTTTGGCACTTGGCGCGATTTCCGTCGTCCCACTCGAAGTGCTTTTTGCCCGTGAGTTCCATCATATCACTACACAAATGTATATACAATTTGATTTTTAGCAATGCGCATTGTCACAGCAAGGTCGCGTGAACCTCGGGTTTCGCACGCGGGACGTGCCGTGAAACGTTGATCTCTGCCTCGCGGGCTCGCGTTTCCGCGATATCGACGGCGGTTTGCATGGCCACAAGCGTATCCATTCTGACGCCAAATCTCTTCGATCTGATGACGGATGGCATTCGAGTCCCACGCGTGCCTGACGGCAAATGCGGCGCAATCCGCGAAAACCGGTCGTCCGTCAGCCGGAATTGATCCCGATTCATTTGCGCTTCCTTTTGGAGGCCGTGAATCACATCGCCCTGATCATGCCAACATTTTTATGGGTCTGGACCCTAAAAAGCCGACCTTATGAGGGCGGCGCGGTCTTCCAGCGCGGCCTTGTCGCCCATGATCCCCGGCGGCTTCAGCGCCACCCCTTCCCAGCGCGGCTGGATGTGGAAATGCAGATGAAACACCACCTGGCCGCCGGCG
>JANYFM010000066.1 GCA_025362655.1 Hyphomicrobiales bacterium
ATGAGCGGATTCGATGTTGACCTCTTTGTGATCGGCGCCGGCTCGGGCGGCGTCCGCGCCGCGCGCATCGCCGCTTCCCACGGCGCCAAAGTGATGGTGGCCGAGGAGTTTCGCATAGGCGGCACCTGCGTCATCCGCGGCTGCGTGCCCAAAAAGCTCTACGTCTACGCCAGCCGCTTCAAGGATGATTTTGACGACGCCCGGGGTTTTGGCTGGACCCTGCCGGGAAAGCCGGTGTTTCACTGGCCTTCGCTGACGGCGGCCAAGGAAAAGGAAATTACCCGGCTCTCGGGCCTCTACAAGGCCAATCTTGAGCGCGCCGGCGCCGGCATTGTCGAAAGCCGCGCTGAAGTGCTCGATGAACACCGCGTGCGCCTGACAGCGGATGGGCGCGAAATAACAGCGAAATATATTTTGGCCGCGGCGGGCGGAGCGCCCGTGCTGGAGCCGGCGATTCCCGGGCTGGAACATGCGATCTCGTCGAACGAGGTGTTCGATCTGCCGGAACTGCCGCGCCGCCTGCTGGTGGTCGGCGGCGGCTATATCGCGGTGGAATTCGCCAGCGTGTTTGCGCGCCTCGGCTCGCAGGTCACGCAGGTCATGCGCGCCGACAACGTTCTGCGCGGCTTTGACGGGGATATGCGCGCCGGCGTGCGCGAAGGCCTCGCCCATGCGGGCGTCGATTTCAGGTTTGGCATGCTGCCAGAGCGGATCGAAAAATCGGCGGATGGCTTGCGGGTGGCACTGTCCGGCGGCGGCGCAATTGTCGTCGATCAGGTGATGGCGGCAACGGGCAGGCGCCCGCATACGCGCGGGCTCGGGCTGGAGAATGCCGGCGTCGCGCTCGACGCCGCGGGCGCCGTCATCGTTGACGCTTATTCGCGCACCAACGTCCCGTCGATTTATGCGGTGGGCGATATCACCAACCGCATCAATCTGACGCCGGTGGCGATACGCGAGGGCCATGCTTTCGCCGACACTGTGTTTGGCGGAATGGATATCCGCGTCGATCACGCCGATGTCGCCTCCGCCGTCTTCACCACGCCGGAGCTCGGCACGGTGGGATTGAGCGAGGAGGCGGCGCGCGCGCGGTTTGACATAGTCGACATCTACGCCTCGGCGTTTCGGCCGATGAAGGCGGTGCTCTCCGGTTCAGCCGACAAAACGCGGATGAAAATCGTTGTGGACGGACAGACCGATAAAGTTCTGGGCGTTCACATCCTCGGCCACGATGCCGGGGAGATGGCGCAGCTTCTTGGCATCGCCGTCAAAATGGGCGCGTCGAAAGCTGATTTCGACGCGACCATGGCGGTGCATCCGACCGCCTCTGAGGAACTGGTGACAATGCGGACGCGCAGCGCGCGATACGAGCGGTAGAGCCGGCCGCCGCGCTGCCGCGTCACTTCATCAGTTTGTAGACGCGGTGATCATACAGCGCGCCGAGAATCGGACTGAGCTTCTCGCGGAATTCGCGCGCGTGAGCGCTGGCCGCATGCGCCTGCATGGCGGCGGCGGAATCCCAGCCCTCGATCAGTGTGAAGTGATTGGGCCGCGCCGGGCTTTGCGCCATGTCAAAGCGAACGGCGCCGGCTTCCGCGCGGCTTTTCTCGATCAGCGGTTTATACAGCGCCTCCAGCTCGGCCTGGCGGGGCGGGGGCACATCGACATGGGTGAAGGCGTGGAGGGATTTATCCCCCGCGCGCGCCGGCCCCGCGGAGCCGATGGCATAGGCCGTGTGGGTGCGTGTGTCCGGCGGCGCAAAAGAGCCGGCCTTCATGCCCTCCGCCAGCTTGGAGGCTTTGGCATGCGCGTCATAGGAGGAAAAATCCTTCCAGACCTCGTTGATGACAAACCGGTTTTTCATGCCGGTTTCGCGGTAAAGATCGATGCTGACAGCGCCGCTTTCCCGGCCGGTCCCGGCCCGGTAGGCGCGCAGCGCCTTGACCGATTCTTTCGATGCGTCGGGGTTGATCTCGACATACACGACAACATGAATCGGCCCCGCCGGCGGCGGCGGCGGCGCGGCGGGCGGCGTTTGCGCGCGCGCCGGCAGGACGGCGGCAACGAAGGCCGCCAGCGATGCGGCGATCAGAAATCTATGCATGGTTTCATCTCCCGTTTTAAAAAATCATTTCAGCAGATCAGCGGCCTTGACGATGCCGGCTTTCGCGCAGGCCTCGTCTTTGTCCTGGCCGGGCGCGCCGCTGACGCCGATGGCGCCGATTGTGTCTTCGCCAGCATTGATCGGCAGCCCGCCTCCCAGCGGGATAACTTCCGCCAGCGATTTTTGGCCAGACAGGCCGGGATCGTCGATCATGCGTTTCGCCCAGTCGGCGGAAGCGCGCCGGAACGTGCGCGCCGTATAAGCTTTGCGCCGCGCGAGATCGAAATTATGGGGCGCGGCGCTATCGGCGCGCATGGCGAGGCGCACCGCGCCCGTGCGGTCGAGAATGACGACGGAAATATCGTATTTGTCCTTTTTGCAGGCATCAATCGCGCCATCCGCGATGACCCGAGCCAGTTGAAGCGAAATATTTCGCTCGATGAGGATTGCCTGCGAATGGGCGGGCGCCGCGCAGGCCGCCCCCATGGCCAGCGCAAACAGCGCCGCTGTTGTTTTCATGGATTCCTCCCCGGATGGCCATTATCAGCCTGTCTGGACAGTAGAGCATTTTTGCGCGGCGGAGGGAAACCATTCTGTTGCCCCGTCTCGCCTTCCCGGCAAAATCCGCTATAACGCGCGCTTCGCGCCGGGGAGGGCGCGGAATGCGGGATATTCCCGCGCCCCTTTGAGTTGGAGTAGCCCTATGCCTGCCGAACGCTGGACGCCCGATAGCTGGAGATTGAAGCCCATCCAGCAGGCGCCCGACTATCCCGATGCCGCCGCCCTCGCCGATGTCGAGCGCACGCTTGCCGGCTTTCCGCCGCTGGTTTTCGCCGGCGAGGCGCGCAAGCTGAAGCGCGCCTTGGCCAAAGTCGCGGCGGGCGGGGCATTCCTGTTGCAGGGCGGCGATTGCGCCGAGAGCTTCGCCGAACATTCCGCTGACAATATCCGCGATTTCTTCCGTGTGTTTTTGCAGATGGCGGTTGTGCTGACCTTTGGCGCGGCCTCGCCGGTGGTAAAAGTCGGGCGCATCGCCGGGCAGTTCGCCAAGCCGCGCACCAATCCCACCGAAAAAGTCGGCGAATTGGAGCTCCCGATCTACCGCGGCGATATCGTCAACGACACCGAATTCACCTTGAAGGGGCGCACTCCCGATCCCGTCCGCCAGTTGGATGGCTACCGCCAGTCCGCCGCGACGCTGAACCTGCTGCGCGCTTTCGCCTGGGGCGGTTACGCCAACCTCGACAATGCCCACCGGTGGATGCTTGGCTTCGTCAAGGATTCCCCGCAGGCCGGCAAATACCAGGAGCTGGCGGACCGCATCACCCAGACGTTGGATTTCATGCGCGCCATCGGGCTCGACCCCGAGGAGCACGAACAGCTTTCGCGCACGGATTTCTACACCTCGCATGAAGCGCTGCTGCTGGGCTACGAGCAGGCGATGACGCGGGTGGATTCCACCAAAGGCGGATATTACGCGACCTCCGGCCATATGCTGTGGATCGGCGACCGCACGCGCCAGTTTGATCACGCGCACATCGAATATTGCCGCGGCGTCGAAAATCCGCTTGGCCTTAAATGCGGCCCGTCGCTGAAACCCGACGACCTCCTGCGCCTGATCGACGCGCTTAATCCCGCCAACGAGCCGGGACGCATGACGCTGATCACCCGGTTTGGCGCGGAGAAAATCGGCGACCATTTGCCCGCGCTGATCCGCGCGGTTCAGCGCGAGGGCAAAACCGTCG
>JANYFM010000100.1 GCA_025362655.1 Hyphomicrobiales bacterium
GACCGGCGATACCGCGACCGTGCGCGAATACGAGACCAAAGCCTACAGCATGGCCATCACGCCGGGAAACACGCAGAACCTGCCGCTGGGCGCGCCGAAGAAGTGATGCCGCGAGGCCCGGCGTCAGGCCTTGTCGACCGCCCATTTGCCTGGGCCGGCGGCGGCAAGGAACAGAAAAATGAAACAAAAAAGCGCCGCCGGCTCGCCATTGTTAAGCGCCGGGAAGAAGCTTCGTGGAAAATGCCCCATGAAATAAGCCGCCGCCATAAAGCCTGAAAGCACGAAAGCGGCCGGCCGCGTCAAAAACCCGGCGGTTATCAGCAAGCCGCCGGCAAGCTCCATGGCAGCGGTGAAAATCAGCAGCCCGTAAGGCATTTTATCGAGGCCGGGCAGCGCCGGAATGCCCAACACCTTGCCGGTGCCGTGTTCCAGAAAGAGCAGGCCCGAGACAATACGCAGCGCGCCGTGAAGGGCGGGCGTCCACGAGCGCGGCAGGATGGTGAAATTCATCGGCAACATTCTTTTCGTTGGAAGGCGCGTCTGAGCCCGCTCAACGCTTGGACTTAATCAAATGGCATCCGCCCCGCAAGCCAGTCCGCTTGCGCCCGCGCAACGGATTTGCGGCCTATCGGCCCGGACGACACTCGCAAATATAATTCCGGGGCCGTATAGACCTTTCAGGTTCGGGCCGCCTCCGCCATGCCGGCGGGCGGCCGGTTCAGGGGGAAACCATGACACGTTCACCGCGCCTCGCCGCTCTCGCCATCACCGCGCTGCTGGCCGCCGCCGCGCCGGCGCGGGCCGCCGACAAACTCGCTGTCGGCGTGCTGCGCTTCGTTTCGTCGGGCGGGCTGTTCCTGGCGCAGGAGCGCGGCTACTTCGCGGCGGAGAATCTTGACGTCGCCTTCACCTATTTTGAAGCGGCGCAGCCCATCGCTGTCGCCGTCGCGTCAGGCGATATCCAGTTCGGCGTCACCGCGATAACAGGCGGAACGCTCAATCTGGCGGGCAAGGGCGCGATCAAAATCATCGCCTCCCAGGGCGCCGAGCGCAAAGGCTACAAAGGCACCGAGATCATCGTCTCCAATGCCGCCTTCGCGCGCGGCGTCACCGGCCTCGACAAATTGCAGGGCACATCTTTTGCCATCACCCAGGTCGGCTCGTCCCAGCACTACATGATGGGCCAAATCGCCGCCTCGCAGAAATTTGACATGGACAAAATAATCCTGAAACCCCTTCAGGGCGTGCCCAACATGGTCGCCGCCGTCAAAACGGGCCAGGTCGATGGCGCCTTGGCCACGCCGATATTCGCGCGCCCGATGGTCGAGCGCGGCGAGGTGAGGTTTCTGGGCTATTTTTCCGATATCGCCGACTATCAATACGGCGCGGTCTTCGCGCCGCCAAAACTGATTGCCGCCGATCCCGGGCTGGCGCGGCGCTTCGTGCGCGCCTACCAGAAAGGCAACGCGGATTACGCCAAAGCCTTCCTGCGCCTTGACGCCAGGGGCGGCCCTATCGCCGACGCGGAAACGCAGGCCGCCGCCCTCCTGATCGCCAAATATGTCTCCCCCTCGCAGACGCCTGAAGCGGCGGCGCCAGGGGTCATCGCCGGCGCCGTCTTCGTCGATGCCACCGCCAAACTCGACGTAAACGATATTGACCGGCAGATCGCCTGGTACAAGCAGGAAAAGCTCGTCAGCGACAATGTGGTTTCCAGCGCCTTCGTCGACACATCTTTCGCCCGCTGAGCCCAGGAAAGCCCCGCCATGGACCTCGTCGCGCGCAACATCACCCATGCCTACGGCGGGATGCGCGTGCTCGACGATGTCTCGCTCACCGCGCGCGGCGGCGAGATCGTCGCCGTCCTCGGCCCCTCCGGCTGCGGAAAATCAACGCTGCTGCGCATTATGGGCGGGCTGGAAAAGCCTGTCTCCGGCGATGTCTTTACGTCCGGGGAGACCGCGCCGGGAACCCTAAACCCGCTGACTTACGTCTTCCAGGATTTCGCGCTGGTCCCCTGGCTTTCCGTCACGGACAACGTCATGCTGCCGCTTCAGCATCACCCCATGTCCGACACGGACCGCCGCGCCCGCGTGTCCTCGGCGCTTGCGCGTGTCAATCTGTCGGATTTCAGCGCGGCCTATCCCAAACAGCTCTCCGGCGGCATGAAGCAGCGCGCCAGCATCGCCCGCGCCCTCGCCGTCGAGCCCGCCGTTTTCCTCATGGACGAGCCGCTGTCGGCGCTCGACGCTCAGACCCGCGATCTCCTGATGGAGGATCTGACGCGGCTTTGGACGGAGACGCAATTCAGCGCCATTTACGTGACGCACAATATCGCCGAAGCCGTGCGCCTCGGCCACAGTGTCGCTGTGCTGTCGCGCCGGCCCGGACGCATCCGCGAAATTGTCAAAATCGATATGCCGCTGGCGGAGCGGCGCGAGGGCGCGCCCGAATTGATCCGCGCGCGCGATGCCATTTGGGACCTCATCCGCGCGGAGGCCGCTGTGGCGGACCGGGAGATCAGCCATGCCCTATGAGCGCGCGGCGCCCGCGCCAAACCTGGTTCCCATCGCGTTTCGCGCTGGCGGCTTTTTACCGCGCCGGATTCCCTTTATGGCGGGCGCGACCTTCGCCGCCGCGCTGGGGCTGTGGTGGACGGCGACCTCGCTTGGCTGGGTCAGCGACCTCGCGCTGCCCCCGCCCGCCGGCGTGCTCGCCGCCTTTTCCGAAATGATCACCAATGGCATGCTGGTGAAACACATGGCCGCTTCGCTGCAGCGCCTGCTGATCGGGTTCGCGCTCGGCGGCAGCTTTGGCATCGCCGTGGGTTTCGCCATCGGCCTCTCCTCCATCGCCCGCTCCTCGGCGCTGCCGCTGGTTTCCGCGCTGTTTCCGATCCCCAAAATCGCGCTGCTGCCTTTATTTATCCTGTGGCTCGGCATCGGCGAGGTCTCGAAAGTCGCGACCATTGCTTTTGGAGTATTCTCGCCGATGGTGATCGCCACCTTTGGCGGCGTGGACAGCGTGGACCGCGGGCTGATCCGCATGGCCCAGAGCTTCGGCGTGCCGCGATGGACCATCATCCGCCGCATCGTGCTGCCGGGCGCCATGCCGGCGATTCTCTCGGGCGCGCGCATATCCGCCTCCATCGCCATCATCCTGCTGACCGCCGCGGAAATGATCGGCGCGCAATACGGCATCGGCGCGATGGTGCTGGCATCGGGCAATCTGATGCGGACCGAGCAGCTCGTGGCCGGCGTGCTCGTTCTCTCGGCGCTCGGCTTCTCCGTCTCGCAGGGGATCGGCCTTGCGGAAAAGCGGCTGCTGCGATGGCGGTGAGCCGCCGGACGCAGTAATTTAATATGGTTCACAAAAAATGCGTCGGCGCTCCAGGGAAGCCCGCGATGGCGGGAGACAGGATGGGACCCCTGCTAGCCAATGGGCCGGCGGCGGGAATATCCAGCCGGGAACGGCATTGCCCGCGGGCGGCCTGTCTCTTGCCCATAGCGCCGGCCTGCCCTATAGAGCCCCCGCGCGCCGGTTTCCCGACACCCCTGGAGGCGAGGGCGCGTTTCAACCAAAAGGACCAAGACGATGGCAGCAGCAAAGCAGCTCGCGGCCACGGTTCGCAGCGGGACAGGCAAGGGGGCCGCCCGCTCTGTGCGCCGTGAAGGCCGTGTGCCAGGCGTGATCTATGGAGGCGGGGAAGCCGCCGAAGCGATCAGCGTGGACTACAAAACACTCAACCGGCTGGTTTACGCCGGTCACTTTCTGACCACGATTTTCGAGCTTGACGTGGCCGGCAAGGTCCAGCGCGTTATTCCCCGCGATTATCAGCTCGACGTCGTCAAGGACACCCCGCTTCACGTGGACTTTCTCCGCCTGAAAGCAGGCTCCACGCTGCGTGTCAGCATTCCCGTGCATTTCCTCAATCAGGACACGAGCGTTGGCATGAAGAAGGGCGGCACGCTCAACATCGTGCGCCATTCGATTGAGATGCGCGTTCCCGCCGATGCGATCCCCGAGTTCATCGCGGTCGATATGGCGGCTGTGGATATTAACGAGACCGTTCATATCGCCGGGATCAAACTGCCCGACGGCTGCGTGCCGGTGGCACTGAAAGAGCGCGATTTCGCCATCGCCTCCATCTCGCCGCCGACCAAGCAGGAGGAGGCCGCCGTGACTGCGACCGCCGCCGCTCCCGCCGCCGGCGCGGCTGCCCCCGCCGCCGCTGCTGGAGCCAAGGCCCCCGCCGCCGCCGCCGCCGCCAAGGCTCCGGCTGCCAAAGCGCCTGCCGCCAAGAAGTAACAGCCCTGCGCGCGCCGCTCTCCGGACCGATTCCGGGGAGCGGCGAAAGGGATTCCTTTCATGTTTCTGCTCGTCGGCCTTGGCAATCCCGGCAGGGAATATGCCGGCAACCGCCACAACATCGGTTTCATGGCGGTCGATGCCATCGCGCGGGCGTTCGGCTTTCCCGCCTTTCGCAAACGCTTTCAGGGCGAGGCCGGCGAGGGTATGATCGGCGGTCAGCGGGCTGTGCTGCTGAAACCCCTGACCTTCATGAACGATTCCGGCCAGTCCGTTGGGCAAGCCGCGAAGTTCCAGAAGATTCCGCTCGAAAATATCATCGTCATCCACGATGATCTCGATCTCGCGCCGGCCAAACTGCGCATCAAAACCGGCGGCGGAGAAGGCGGCCACAATGGCCTGCGCTCAATCACCGCGCATGTCGGCAAGGAATACCGGCGCGCGCGTCTCGGCATCGGCCATCCCGGCGACAAAGCCCGCGTCCACGACTACGTGCTCTCCGATTTCGCCAAAAGCGAATTGCCGTGGGTGGAGACCCTCTGCGGCGCGCTGGCGAAACACGCAGAAGCGCTGCTGGCGGGCGACGATTCCGGCGTCCAGAACAAAGTCCATCTCGCCATGCGCGCGGCGGGCTTTGGCGGTGAGGAAAAGCCGGGCGGCGCTGAACCCTGATGCCAAATCTCACAACGAATGGCTTATGCCAAAGGGCATGAGCTTTGACTCATGACCTTTGGCAAGCGCTTACGCGGCGCTGGCTGATCGGGCAAGACGGGCATTTCGAGTTCGACAAGGCCGGGTTCAGTCGCGCCGCCCTGTGAAAATAAACGCCGCCCGCGGGCTGAGCCGTGCGCCGCGCAGGGAATGACCGCGCGGAAATCCCCTACCGCGCGAGTTCCGCCGTCTTGCGCACGGTCTCATCCGGCGTCTCCATGAGATCGGCGACCAGCTCCGCCAAACGCTCGCCGGAAACATGCGTTATCTCAAAGCGCAGCCGCGCCGCCTCGGCGCGCAAATCGGGATCGCCCAGCGCGCCGGCGAAAGCCATGCGCAGGGCCGCGATACGCGCCGGCGGCACGCCGGGCGGCGCCACCATGGGCCGCCCCAGCTCCACGCTGGAATTGAACAGCGAGAGGATGCGGCGCTGCTCATCGGTCTTCGCAAACGCCAAAATCGACGGCGCGTTGAGCCCGGGCGCGGGCTCGCGCTCAAGATTGAATAGAACCTTCAGCCGGCCCGATTCCATCCAGCCCGCCCGTGTGGCGCGCAACGCGGCGAGGGTCTGGCAGATGCCCTGCGCCTCGCCCCGCTCCATGGCCAGCATCACATTGGCGGCGCTGCCATAGCCCTCCACCACCTTAAATCGCATGCCCAGCAGACGGCGCAAAAGGTTCGGCGTCGCCGTAACCGCCGTGCCCGCCCCCGCGCCGCCGGTGATGAGCTCGCGTTCAAACAAGTCCTCCGCGCCCCGCACCCCGGCCCCCTCCATGGCGACGCAGACGCGCCCGCTCAATTCGGGGCTGCCAAGATAGTGAAAACCGCGCGGATCAAACCGGACATTCGGCTCTTTCAGCAAGGCCAGATAGGGCAGATTGCGCCCGATCATGCCGATGACGGACCCGTCGCGCTCGGCGGAATTGTAGAGATGGTTGGCGGCGATGATCTGCCCCGCGCCCGGCATGTTTTGAACAACGAACACGGGATTGCCGGGCAGATAGCGTCCCATATAACGCAGGATCAGCCGCGCCCACTGATCGTAGTCGCCGCCGGCCTCATTGCCGATCACCGCCCTGACCTGCCGGCCGCGGTAAAAATCCTCAATCGGATCGGCGCGCGCGGCGCATGCAAGAAGCGCGAGGGCGGCGGCGCATAAGCGGACCGCCCCCACCGCCGCGCGCCCTATTCCGCCGCTGCCCGCGCGGCGCCCGCGTCGGGATCGAGATGGCGCACGGCGGGCGCCACCTCGTCCATGAACAGCTTCATCGAGCGATTGAGTTTTTCAGGCGTGGCGTAATCGCGCCCGGCGTGCATGTTCAGCGTGCCAAATCCGCCGGAGGCCTCAAAATGCTCTTCAATCCGGCGGCGGACTGTATCGGGGCTGCCGATGAACAGATTTCCCGTGTCGACGAGATAATCGAAGGTGATGTCCTGCAAAGTGCCGCCCGGCGGGATGCGCTCAACCTGATGATGCGGCGTATTGGCGATCTCCCAGGCGATCGTCGCCTCATATGATTCGCGCATATCCGCGCGCGCCCGCTTGTCGCTCTCCGCCACATAGATCACCCGTGTCGAGCGCAGCATCCGGCGCGACGGCGCATGTCCCGCGGCAGCCTGCGCGGCAACGAGCGTTTCGCCGAATTGCCGCAGCCGCGCCAGCGGAATGAAATCGCCGGTCAGCACAATCAGATTCAAACTCCCCGCCAGCTCGACCGAACCCAGCGTGTTGATGCAGGCCATCGCCATCGGCGGATGCGGCCTTTGCACCGGCGGGCATTGCAGGATCATTTGCTTGCCGGTCCAGAAGGGGCCGTCATAATCAACGGGGCCGTCGGCATTCCACAATTTTAGGATCAGCCGCGCCGACGCCTCGACCATGGCGCGCGTGTCTTTCGGATCGCGCCCGCGCCATTCCATCTGACGGGGATGAAAGCCATGGCCTATGCCCAGCATGTATCGCCCGTTGGTGAGCTGATCCGCCGCGTTGGCCTCCAGCGCGATTTGCAGCGGATGATAATAACCCAGCGGCCGCACCCCCGCGCCCATGCGGATGCGCGTTGTCTGCGCGGCGGCTTTGGCGATAATCAGTTCAGCGGGCGTCTGATGCTCGCTGATCCACGCCTCGCTGAAGCCGAGCCTGTCCGCGGTGACGATTTCCGCGATGTCGCGGTCCCACGCCTCGCCGAGCCCGAGGCCCGGCCGGCGGTTATTGGAAAAAAGCCCGAATTCCATCGAAGTCTCCCTGCGGCGGCGGAGATTAACGGCTCCGCCGGAGCAAAATCAATCCAACGGCATTTCCGCCAGCAGCCTGCCGTAGCCCGTCACCGGCTGGCGCACGCTGAGCCGGCGCTGTATCTCCCAGCTTCGCGCGCAGATCGGATGCAGCACGGGCACGCCAAGGTCCGCCTCCAGAGCATCAATCATTTCCATAACCCGCCAGCCTGATCCCAAGAGGTACAGCGCCTCGGCTTTCGGCTGTTTCAGAAAAGCCTTCTTCACATGGGCATAGACCTCATAGGGCGATAGCTGCCCGACATCCGCGAAAGGCACTTCAAGCCCCTCCATGCCCAGCACGTCAAATCCCGCCCCGCGGAAATAATCAGCGAAGACCGCGTTGATGGGTCCGGAAAAATAAGTCGCGCCGACGAAGCGCTTCACACCCAGCGCGCGCAGGGCGCGCACGTGGTT
>JANYFM010000113.1 GCA_025362655.1 Hyphomicrobiales bacterium
CCAGCAGCGCGGCCTGCCCGCCGGCGGCCGCGAGGGCCGCGCGCGCGGTTGCCGCGTCGGTGACGGGCGACGCGCCGACGGCTTCGATTAAATCGCCTTTTTGCAAGCCGGCCGCGGCCGCCGGGGAAAGGCGGGCTATCGATTGAACGACGGCGCGGCGCGCCTCCAGCTCTAAGCCGAAATCCGGCGCCGGACGGGCCGCGGCGGTCGACGCCACAGGCTCCCGCGCCGTCACCGCCTCCGCCAGGATAATATCCAAACTCACCGCTATGCCGCCGCGTGATCCCGTGAGGCGGACAGTTTCGCCGGGGCTCCCGCCGGATACCGCCTGCGAAACGCGGCGCAAATTATCAATGGGGCCGCCCGCGATGGTGAAAACCAGATCACCGGCGCGCGCCCCGGCTTTGTCCGCCGGGCCGCCGCGCTCAATCTCCTCGATGGCGGCGCCGCCGGCCCCGCGGCCAAGCGCGGCGGCGAGGGCGGGATCGATCATGCGCAGGCGCGCGCCGATGCGCCCGTGGGCGATGGCGCCGTCACGCTCCAGCGCGTTTAGCACGCGCGCCGCGACCCCGCCGGGAATCGCAAAACCCGCGCCGACGTCCGAGCGCCGTCCGTTGGGAATGGCGGCGTTGATGCCGATCACGCCGCCGCGGCTGTCGAGCAGCGGTCCGCCGGAGCTGCCCGGGTTCAGCGCCGCGTCGTGCTGGAGGAAACCGTGGGGCGCCATGGGGTCATGGGAGCGGTCGAGGCCGGAGACAATGCCGGCGGTAACCGAAAACGCATGGCCAAAAGGATAGCCGACAGCAAATACAGCATCGCCGGGGAGCGGTTCGGCGCCGGCGATTTTCAGCGGCGGCGCGCCGATGGGGCTGTCCGTCTCCAAAAGCGCGATGTCGAAGGGCTCGTCTCCGGCGGTCATTTTGGCGGTGACCGCGCGCCCGTCGCTCAGCCGCAGCAGTATCGACGCCGCGCCGGCGACAACATGGAAAGCGGTGGCGATGCCTCCCCTGTCGTTAGCGACAAAGCCCGCGCCGCGGGTGACGCGGCCGCCGGGCAAAGCAGCCTCGATCATGACAATGGAGGGCGAAGCGCGGGCAATGAGCGCGGGCAGGCCCGCAACCGGCCCGCCTTCGGCGGCGGCAAAAGACGCGGCGGTTGCCGCGGCAAAAGCAATGACCCATTTCAGAAAGCGCATCGCGGAGTCCAAGGCATCGGCGCGGGGAAATCCCGTGCGAATAATATCTAACACGTTAGCGGAAGCTCCATTGACAGCATTTGCTGAAAATACCTGTCATGACGGTATTATTCACAATCTCCCGATTGCGAAGCCGCGCCGGATCATCCTACACTGGCGCAGCAAGTGGAAGCCTCCAACCCGGAGCTTCGCATTGCCCTCAGGAGTTTGGAATGAAGACTTCCTATTTTTCAACGGGATTGGCGCTCGCCTTCGCGATCTCCGCCGGTTCGGCCTTTGCCCAGCAGGGGACCAACCTCGCCGACGGTGAGAAGAAAGAGCAGAACGATATCGTGCGGATGCTCGACACCTCGGCGCGCCTCGTCGAATACGGCCGCAAAAACAAAGAGCCGATGGCGCTGATCCTCGCGGCGCAAATGCGCCAGCGGGTGACGCTGACCGATTCCGACCGCAAGCCGCAGTCCGAGGGCGGCGCCGCCGACACCGGCCAGAAGAAAGCCGCCGCGGAGACGACCGTTGATTCCATCATTGAGGAAGCCAAGAAAATGGCGGCCGGCGACAAAGTCATCGCGCAGATGGCGGATGACGTGAAAGCCTCGGCGTCCAAGGGCCGCGTTGGCGGACCCGCGGCGAACCGCTCCAACGTGGCGGCGGGCGGCATCGACTGGTACCGCAACGTGCAGTTCGTCGGAGGGCGCTACGCCGAAGTCGCCGCTGTCGGCGACGGCGACACCGATCTCGACCTCTACATCTACGACGGCAACGGCAATCTCGTTTGCTCCGACACGGACCTGACCGACCGCACCTATTGCGGCTGGACGCCGCGCTGGACCGGCCCGTTCAACATCAAGATCGTCAACCGCGGGGGCGTCTACAACCGCTACACGATGGTCACGAACTAATCCTTCCCCGGCTCCCGTCTCCCGGCAGGGCGCGCCCTGCCGGGATTTGTATTTCAAGCGCGCGGACTCAAAGCGGGAACGGGAAAAATGAGCGCGCCGCTTAATCCGGCGCGACAACCTTCCAGCGGTATTGGGCGATGCCGGCATTGCCGGTCCCCGCGCCCGCCGAAGCCGAACGCGTGCCGCCGGTTCCAAAAGCCGCCTGCTCCAGCAGGGATTTCAACGCGCCGGAGCCGCCCATCGAACGCTGGGATTCCACCAGCGCTTCCTGCTTCAGATAGCTGAAATTGGCGACGACGGAGGTCTTGTCCTCCTGTTCCACTACAATGAACAGAAGCCGCTCCAGCCCGATCGGATAGGCCTCGCCGCGATTGCGGTCCCAGGTGACGATTTTGACGGGGATGATCCGCGCCGGCGCGCCGGGCAGCAGACGCAGGCCCTCGGGCGGGCCCATGTAACCGATGGAGCCGCCGCCATCGATGTAAAGCGGCGTCACGTCGAGAGCTTTTGCGCCTTTGTTGCGCATCGAGAAATAAACAATGTCGCAATGGCCGAGGGCCGGCAGATCGACAGCGCTTTCGAGGGGCGCCGCGTCCTCGGGAATTTTATCGAGATTCGGATTGGCGCAGGGCCTGTCGTCCGGGGCCTTGGCTCCCGCAGGCGCGGCGGCGGGCGCCGACTGCGCCAGCGCGGCGCGGATTTCCAATGACTGGCCGGCGGGGCCCGCGCCCATGGTCTCGGCGGCGCGGATGAGATTGCGGACTTTGAGCTGGCGGCGCAGCACTTGCGATATCGCGGCCTGCGCGCCCGCCGGGCTGGTCAAGCCCGCAAGCGGCAGGCCGGGGGTCTGGCCGCGCCCTGAGGCGATCACTTGGCCATCCTCGCCCGCGAACCAGACGCGGCCTCCGGCAATGCTGAGATAAACATCGGCGGGGCCTTCGGCGGCAACGAAGCGCAACGGCGTGCCGCCAGCCTCCTTTGCCAGCGCATCGATGGCGCCGAAGGCATTGGCCTCAAGCACGGAGACGGCGGGCGGGCGGGCTGGCATGGCAATGGTCATGGCAAGCGCAAGGCCGCGCTCCTCAAGCCTGGCGCTGAGGCGGCCGGCGTCCTCCAGCGCCGCCAGAACGGGCGCAGCCGCGGCGCCGCGCGCGGCCGGCGCCAGCAGCGACGAGGAGGCCGAAGCGCTGATGACGCGCCCATAGCCGAGCGGCGGCGCGCCGGGGTCGCCGGCGGGGAACAGCGACACGATGGCGCCCTCGCCGATTTGATCGAGCACGCCGGCATCCATGCGCAGGGCGCCGTCAACGACGCGCGCGGGATACGTTTTCGCGGCGGGGCTCTTGGCGCCGAGAACGCCAGCGCGCAGATCGCCCTCGAACATCGGCGAAGGCGCGGAAGCGCCCCATTGGTCGAAACCCGCCAGCACCATCTGCGCGAGATCACTGTAGGAGACCGCGCCGCCCGCCCGCATCGCCTGCGCGAGGTAGAACACCAGCACGCCGTGGGAGCGCTTTTCACCGCCGCCGTAGCCCTTGGGCAGATTGCGCTGGATGGCAAGCTCGTCGGGATGGGCGGCAAAAAACGCGACGTAACCGCCGTCCGACGCGGGCATGGAGGCGAGCGGCGACACAGGCTTTTTCTTTGCGGCGCTTCGGGTTTGCGGCTGGGCGGCCAGCGCCATGGCCCGCGCCGCCTCCAGCCGCGCCAAGGGCACCCCCAACGAGGATGGCTCGATCTTTTTAGCGAGCATTCCCGGCTCCGCGCCCCGCGTGATCGTGCCGGAATGGCAGGCATCGACGACGACCCAGACGAAGGCGCCTTTGTCGCGGATGGCTTTCAGCTTCGCGCCGAGCTGATCGCCGGCAATCGAATTCTCCACCGCGCCGACGGAATCATTCCATTTGCCGATATCGATGGGGAGGAAAATCGGGTTCAATCCGTCGGGATGATAGAGCAGCGAGGCAGGGCTGGTGATCGGTGATTGCGAGCCGTGGCCGGACATAACGATCATGATCTGATCGCCGGGGGCGGCGTCGCGCGCCAGGACATCCAGCGCGCCCATGATCGCCGCGCGCGTTGGCTGGCCGTCCGCAGGGCGCGTCTCGCCGGTCTCCCCGAGAGCATCGGCGAGCACAATCATGTCCGCATCGGCAAAACCCGCCCCGCGCAAAGTCTCCAGCATCAGCGCGACATCGTTCTTGGGGCCGCTCAATTGCAGATCGCCGACCATCTCAGCGGGATAGTTGGAGACGCCGACAAGCAAAGCCCGGCTGGCGGCCCCCGCCGGGCCGGCGGAAATCAGCGCGGCGGCGAGGATGAGCGCGCTCACGGGTTTCAATAAGATCATCGCGCGCAAAGTCCGGCATAAGGAAGGACACCGACTGATAATCCGCCGGCGTTTACCTTGCCAATGAAATATCCGGTCATTCGGCCTTTTGCAGACCGATATCGTTTGCCGCCGGGCGGTTGGAATGGTTAACCTTTTGTTATGAACCCTGTATGGCGCGCCCTGCCGCTGATTTCCTCCAAATTGCCGGCCTTGGCCCGCGCGGCATTTGCCGGCGCACTGGCGCTTGCGGCGGCTTCGTGCGCGTCGATGATCGAGCCGCTGAACGAGGCGGCGCCTGGCGCGGCTCCGTTGCGCCCAGGTCTTGAGGAGACCGGCGCGATTTCCGGCGGCGACACAATGATCGGGCTGGCCTTTTCGGGCGGCGGCACGCGGGCGGCGGCGTTTTCCTTCGGCGTGCTGAAGGAAATGGCGAACACCCGTCTCACTCAGAACAACGTTTCGCGTTCCCTCGTCGAACAGGTGAACTTTGTATCGGGTGTTTCCGGCGGCTCGGTGACGGCGGCCTATTTCGCGCTGAAAGGCCCGGCGGCGCTGAACGATTTCCGCGAGCGGTTTTTGATCGCGGACGTGGAGGCGAGCCTTCGCACCTCGTTTTCGCCGGTCAATGTGGCGCGGCTGATCGGCGGCGGCGTCAATGACCAATCGGGATTGCCGGCGTGGCTCAACCAGAACCTGTTCAACGGCGCCACATTCGGCGACGTGCACCGCCGCCAAAGGCCGGTGCTCTGGGTCAATGCCTCCGACGTATACAACCGCAACCCTTTCATCTTCGACCGCGAGACTTTCGCGGCGCTGTGCAGCAATATTGACAAGTACCCGCTGGCCGACGCGGTGGCGGCCTCCGCCGCCGTGCCGCTCGCTTTCGCGCCGGTGGTCATTCAGAACCACGCCAAAACGTGCAAATATGAGCTCCCCGGATGGACGGCGGGCGCGCTGCAAAACACCAGCGCGCCCGCCAGCCTGAAAGCCTATGCGCAGGGCCTGCAACGCTACCGCGAGGACCCGACGCTGAATTTCGTCAAGCTGCTGGACGGCGGTCTTGCCGACAATTTCGGGCTGCACGGCATGCTGCTGGCCCGCGCCCGCGCGCAGGAGGCGATTTCGCCGCTGACGCCGGGCCAGGCGGTCGGATTGAAGCGCCTGCTGTTTCTGGTGGTGGATGCGGGACGGCCCGTCAAAGCCGACTTTCAGAAGACGCTCGGCGGGCACAACAGCCTCGATCTGATCCTCGCGGCCACCGACACCGCGATTGATTCCAACGTGAGAATCTCCTTCGACAGCTTTGTCACCATGATGAACAAGTGGCAGGAAGACCTGGTCCGCTACCGCTGCGCGCTGGCGCCGGCGCAGGTGCTGGCGCTGCGCAAATCGCTGGCCGGATGGAACTGCCGCGACGTGAATATGTTCGTTGGAAAAATCGCCTTTGAGCAGGTCAATGATCCCGAGCTTTTCGAAGCGCTGAAGGAGGTGCCCACGAGCCTCACCCTTCCGGCGGCGCAGGTGGACCGCGTCATCGAAGCCTCGCGGGCCGCGATGCGCCAGAACCCGCAATGGAACGCTTTCGTGCAAAGCCTCAGCGGACGGGCGCCGGACATCGCGGGGCTCGCGCCGCTGCCCGTCTCGCAGACGGAGCGGGCCGGCGGCGAGCCGCGCAAGGGCGCTCTTCGCTAGCAAGCGGCGCGGCGCCGCATAACTTTGAAATCGTATTGTTGCGACCGGATTGCAAACCCGGCTGGATTATGAAGCGCCACCCGCCCGCCGCGGCGATTGACCGAGGCGGGCGATTGGCGGATTTATCCCGGGCGCCGGGCGGAAGCGTCTGGGGGCGCCAAACACGGGATGCGGTCGCATGAGCCGGACAATAAACGCGGGCGCAAAGCCCGCCGCCGAAATGACCACGGCGGAGG
>JANYFM010000121.1 GCA_025362655.1 Hyphomicrobiales bacterium
CTCAACGCGCCGAACCAGTCGCCCATATTTCCTCGCCTGCCGGGCTGATTGACCGGGGATGAACCCGTTCGCCCGCCTTAGTTGACCGGATAAGGATGCGCGCGCCGATGCGCCGCATTTTCCCGTCCGGGTTTCCCCGCCCGCCGAAACACCGCTTGCGGTTTCCCGCATGCCGGTTCCGGCAAAGCTTTATGCCAGAGCGCGGCGGGCCTGAGAAGACACTCCGGGAATGATTTATGAAATCTTTCGGCTTCCCGCATGTTTAGGTCCCGAACGATTTTGCCCCTATAGCGGGGCTGCGATTGTTATCGCCGCGGATATCGACGAAATTCTGCCTGATACTTCGCCGCGCACAACATACACGGTCGGATACATGCTGATTTTATCCTGTAGGGATACAATCCCGCCATCATTCTGTGACGGCGTCCCCGCAGGACCGGCCCGCCTGCCGGCGCTCTCCAAACAGCAACGATTTGATGGTCACGGGAACGCTGTTGGAAGGCAGCCGCAGGCGGCCGATATCGACGTAGTCAAAATGGCGCAGCACGATGCCATCGATGACCAAAACTTCGCTGGCAATTTTTAATTCGCGGCGAAGCATCTCGCCGAGGCTCATCGCTGCATCGCCCTCCAGCATAATATAGAGCGGAGCCGCGCGGGCTATGCGGTCCGCCATGCCGCCCGCAATGCCCTCCGCCAAAGCGCGCAGCCGCGGGTATTCGGGTGAGCCGCGCCAGGCGAAAGCCAGCGCGAATTCAGCGCTTGGATCGTCAAAGCCGAAAACTGCGCGGCAAGCGAGGATGGCCGCAGTGAGACTTCCCGGATCAATGCCGCGGCTGAAATCGAAGCCAGGATGCAGCACCGGCAGATTGCGGCGCGGCAGAAGAGCGGCGTGATTGGAAATGTGGATGGTTTGTCCGCTGAGCTGGAGCGTGTGTTCGCTGGCGCCAAAAACGGTGGCGCGGATGCATTCACCGGCGGGCAGCACCTGCCAAGGCAGCGCGCCGGCATCCATGCGCCGCGCCAGCGCTTCGCCCAGCGGCAGGCCGAGATCGCCGAAACCGCGGCTTTCGCGGCGGTATACATATTCGCCGACGCCGCCGGAAAACATCACACCGTCGATGTGTCCGAAATCTCCAAGGGGATCGAGGATGAAAAGCTCGGCGGTATCCGGCGCCATGGGCCGCGCGGCGAGCGCCGCGATGAGCGCGTCCGCCATGGCCGAGGCGATGCGGGCCATCTCATCGGTGCTAATGACGCCGTCGTCCGCGGGCGTCACTCCTGCGCGCCGCGCAAACACTTCGACGCGCCGGTCCCATCGCGCAAGGCGGCCATCGCGGCCTGTCGCCGCGAGCCGTCCGCCGATTCCCAGCGCGCTCGTCGCGATGATGCGTCCGTCGTCAATCAGCGCCAGCTTTGTTGTGGCGCCGCCGATATCGATGTTGAGAATGCGCATTCCCCCGCGCCCGCGCGAGGCCTCGACCGCGCCCGAGCCGCGCGCGGCGAGCATCGCCTCCATGCGGGCTCCCGCGGCGGCGCAAACGAGATCGCCGGCGTCCCCCGCGGCGAGATGGGCGATGGCCTCGGCATTGCCGCGCTTTGCCGCCTCGCCGGTGAGAATGACGGCGCCGGTCTCCACATCGTCGGGGGTCAGCCCGGCGGCCTCGAAGGAGCGCGCGAGGGTGCCGCGCAGGCGCGCCTCATCGAGGGTTCCGTCGTCAAGAAAAGGCGTCATGACGATTGGCGAAAGATAGAGCGTTTCGCGCGACTTGGCCTGGCGGCGCAGGGAGCGGTGCTCGCCCGGGCCGCGCATCTCCAGCCGCGTGAAGACAATCTGCGTGCTTGATGAGCCGATGTCGACGCCAATGCTGATGAAGCTGACGCTTTCGAGGGATTTGGAATCCGAAGCTTCGAATCCGCTGTCATGTTCGTGATCGAATTCGCCCCGCGCATGCCCATGCGAGGCGAGAGCGCCCATGGAATGGTCGGCGAGGGAATGGGGCGCGTCGGGCATGGCATCCGCGGGCAATGGGGCGTCAGCGATGGACGCCCGCGAGGATCAGCATCGCCACAATAACGGCCGCGAAAGCGAAGGAAAGATATTTCCAGAAGGCCGCCGGGTCGCGGTCGAGCAGGGATTTTCCCGACGCGTTGAGGTAATCCTCGTTCGGACGGCGCAAATCGCTGATGAACTCGGAAAGCTCGCCATAGCGTTTCCACGGGTCCGCGCGCACCGCCCGCTCCAGCGCTCCGTCGATCCAGGCGGGAATATCCCTGTTATCGTCGAGCGCGGTTCTGTAACGCAGTTTCCCCTGTTGGGATTTTGTCCGCGCTTTGGCAACCTGCGCGCCGTAGGGCAATCTTCCCGTCAGCATTTGATAAGTGATGACGCCAAGGGAGAAAAGATCGGAGCGCGCCGATCCCGGCCCGCCCAGAAAATACTCCGGCGCCGAATATTGGAGGGTGCCGAGCATCTCTCCGCCGTCCGGCGCGGCTTCGGCGACGCCGCTGATCCTTGCGGAGCCGAAATCGATTATTTTCACCGTGCCGGTTTTATCGATCATAATATTATCGGGACGCAAATCCTGATGCAGCATTTCCATCCGGTGAAAGGCGCGCAGCCCGCGGGCGATCTGTTCGGCGATGCCGCGGATCGTTTCAAGGTCCGGCGTGGGATTGTCGATCATCCACTGGGTCAGGGTCTGGCCGTCGATAAATTCGGTGACGACGTAGAGGAAATTGCGCCTGCGCGAATTGGGGCTGGGCTTAAGCACATGGGCGCTGTCAATCCGGCGGGCGACCCACTCCTCCATCATAAAGCGCTTCAGATAGGATGTGTCGCCGCGCAGATCGATGGACGGGATTTTCAGGCTCACCAAGGCGCCGCCGGCGCTGTCCCGCGCGAGGTATATGTGGCTGCGGCTGCTGCCATGCAGGCTGCGGATGATGGTATAACCGTCGAAAACCATCCGCGGCTCCAGCAGCGGAGGCAGCGGCAGTTCAGACAGCCGGCCGAAGACATCGCTGGCTTCGCCCTCCGGCACCCCGTCGATCCTGACAATCTGCACGGTCAGATTATCCGGGCTGCCCAGCCGGGCGGCCTCCGCGGCGATGGCTTTGGCGGCGGCATCCAAATCATCGCCGCCCCGGTTCACAGCGCCGGCGATAAAGCGCGCGCCGGCATGCTCGTAAACGCCGTCGGTGGCGAGGATAAAAACGTCGCCCGCCGCGGTGTTCAGCGTCCGGTAATCGATCTCGATCTGCGGGTTCACGCCCAGAGCCCGGCCAAGATAATGCTGCTCCGCCGAGACGGTGACGCGGTGATCATTGGTGAGCTGCTCCAAAGAGCCGCCCGAAAGGCGGTAAACACGGGCGTCGCCGACATGAAAAATATGCGCGCCGGCGGCTTTGAGGATCAGCGCTGTGAACGTGCAAACGTACCCCTTGTCCATGTCATAGGGGTGCTGGCCGCGCCGGTTCTGGGCGTGCAGCCAGGAGTTTGCCGCCGCGAGAACCCGCTGCGCCGATGTGGCGACGGACCAGGAGTCGGGTGTGCAGTAATAATCGGTCAGGAAACTTTTAACGGCGGATTCGCTGGCGACGCCGCCCACCGCGCTGCTGCTGATGCCATCGGCTATGGCGATGGATATGCCTTTCAGGCTCAAAAGCGGCTCGCCCGGGATCAGCGCGCCGTGAAAATCCTGGTTGGTTTCCTTGGCCCCTTTGCCGCTGAATTGCCCGATCGAGATTTGCAGCTCACGCGGCATCCGCGGCTCCGGTGGCTGGGAGCCCCGCATTGCGCGGGGCGGGGCTCCGTATCGTTGGCCGAATTCAGCCGATGGCGCGTTTGGGCGCCGTCTTGATGTGGGTTGCGTAAAGGGTCAGGCCGGTGAAAGCCAGTCCGCCCACGAGATTGCCGGCGACCGTGGGAATCTCATTCCAGATGAGGTAATCCCTGATCGAGAAGTTGCCGCCCATCAGCAGTCCCGACGGAAACAGGAACATGTTGACGATGGAATGCTCAAAGGTCATCGCGAAGAAAAGCATGATCGGCATCCACATGGCGATCACTTTGCCGCTGACGGTCGTCGAAATCATCGCGCCGACGACGCCTGTCGACACCATCCAGTTGCAGAGCATGCCGCGGATGAACAGCGTCAGCATGCCCGCCGCGCCGTATTTGGCATAACCAAGCGTGCGGCCCTCGCCGATGCCGGCAATGACCGCCCCCACTTTGTCCGGCGGGGTCGAGAAGCCGAAGGTGTAGATGACGGACATCAGCACCGCGATGAGGAAGGCGCCGGCGAAGTTGCCGATAAAGACGAGGCCCCAGTTGCGCAGCACGCCGCCGACCGTCACGCCCGGACGCTTGTCGATCAGGGCCAGCGGCGTCAGAACGAACACGCCGGTCAGCAGATCGAAGCCGAGCAAATACAGCATGCAAAAGCCAACCGGAAACAGGATGGCCCCGATGATCGGATATCCGGTCTGAACGGTGACCATGATGGCGAAGGCGGCGGCCAGCGCCAAAATCGCGCCCGCCATGAAGGCGCGGATGACCGTATCGCGGGTGGACATGAAGATTTTCGATTCTCCCGCGTCCACCATTTTGGTCACAAATTCGGAAGGCACCAGATAGGCCATTGTCGCTCCTGCTGATTTGGTTGCGGCTTGTGAAGGGATGGATCAGATCCCGCGTCTCGTGGCGGTTCCGAAGGCCCACGGGCGGACTAGCAAGATTGCTGCCAAGCCAGGCAAATTAGGATTTCCCTGCATTTTAATTGGCTGTGTGCGGATTGAATGGACGGCTTAAAATTAGGCAGGCAAAAAACGCCTAATTTTTGAGCAATGAATTTACAGCGGTGTTTCCCGCTCAACATCCGAGGGCATAAATCAAGCTTCCACAGCCCCAGATGGAGTCGCCCCGCAATATGCGGTTCCATGGCATAAACCTTGCATTTTTCTGTTGCAGTGCAGCAGGCCCGGGTGAAAAGCCTCGCCGGCGGGGCGCAATTGACGATGCTTTTTGTGAGAAATCGATGAGCGAGGACTTCATCCCTGAACAGAAGCGCTGGCTTGAGGGATTTCTCTCGGGCGCGGCGGCCGTTCAGGCTGCCCGCAAGGCAGGCCCAGCGCATGCCTCAGCGCCGGCTGGAGTGTCCTCCGGTCCGGATTCGGCGGCGGCGGTTGCCCAGGACCGCACGGTGGAGCGCGGCGGCAAGCTCGTTGATCAGGAGAAATGGAAACGCGGCGGCAATCCCCTGGATGACTACGCCCGCTTGAAGGCCGAGGCGCGCGCCGGCGCGGCGCCCAAGCCCGACGACAATTTCCGCTGGCGTTATCACGGGTTGTTTTTCGTGGCTCCGGCGCAGGCGGGTTACATGTGCCGCATGCGCCTGCCCAATGGCATTCTCACGCACTGGCAGATGGATGCGGTTGCGGACATAGCCGAGACCAAAGCCGGCGGTTATGCGCATGTCACCACGCGCGCCAATCTGCAATTGCGCGAGATCAAGCCGGAGAACGGCCCGGACACGCTGGAGGCGCTGCTGCGCGCCGGCATCATTTCCAAAGGCTCGGGCGCTGACAATATCCGCAACGTCACGGGTTCGGCGACGGCGGGCATCGACCCTCAGGAATTGCTGGACACGCGCCCGGCGGCGTTCGACTGGCACAATCACATTCTGAATGAGCGCGCCATGTATGGCCTGCCGCGCAAATTCAATGTCGCTTTTGACGGCGGCGGCGCGGTTGCGACGCTGGAGGACACCAACGACATTGGTTTCCAGGCTGTTGAAGTGACGGCCGGCGGCGGCGCCGAGCCGGGCCTTTGGTGGCGGCTGGCGCTTGGCGGCATCACCGGGCACCGCGATCTCGCGCGCGACACAGGCGTTGTTGTCGCGCTTGCGGAGGCTTGCGCGGTCGCCGACGCGATCGTGCGCGTTTTCATCGACCATGGCGACCGCGCCAACCGTGTGAAGGCGCGGCTGAAGTATGTTCTCGACGCCATGGGCTTTGAGAAGTTTCTGGAACTCGTTGAGGAAAAACTCGGCCGCAAGCTGACGCGGATCGATCCCACATTCGTCAAGCCGCGCCCGCCCGTGGACCGGCTCTCCCATATCGGCGTTCACAGGCAGAAACAGGCCGGCCTCAACTGGATCGGCGCGTGGACGCCGCTCGGGCGCATGCTGCCGGAGCAAATGCGCGCGCTGGCGCGGGCGGCGCGCGAATGCGGCGACGGCGATATCCGCCTAACTGTTTGGCAGAATCTTTTAATTTCAGGCGTTCCGGATGCGCAAATCGCGCAGGCCCGGGGCTTGATTGAGACAGCGGGATTGAAGATCGAAGTCTCCAACGCGCGCGCGGGGCTGGTGGCCTGCACCGGCAACAAGGGCTGCAAATTCGCGGCCTCCGACACCAAGGGCCACGCGCTCGAAATCGCCGATCATCTCGATGCGAAAATCACGCTGGATCAGCCGGTCAACATTCACCTGACGGGCTGCCATCATTCCTGCGCCCAGCATTACATCGGCGACATCGGCCTGATCGCCGCCAAGGTCGCCGTGCCCGGCAGCGAGGATGAGGCCGAGGGCTATCACATCCACGCGGGCGGCGGTTACGCTGAAAAAGGCTCCATTGCCAAGCTGGTTTTTTCGGACGTGACCGCGGCGGATGCGCCGGCCCGGGTTGAGGCGCTGCTGCGCGCTTACATGAGCCACCGCGCCGCGCCGGATGAAAGCTTTCACGCTTTCGCGGCGCGCCACGAAGCCCCCGCGCTGGCGCATCTCGCGCTCGGGATGCCCGCATGAACGCCCGCGTGACAGTGCCGCCGATGGCGGTGATTCCCGAAACCGCGCCGTTCAGCGCCGAGCAGCGCGCCTGGCTGTCGGGTTTTCTTTCCGCCGCTGTCATTCCCGGCGTGTTTGAGGGGCCGGGGGGCGGCGCTCCCGCCTCAAGCGGCGCCGCCGCGCCCTCCGTGACGCTCGCCAACAATGACGAGGCTCCCTGGCACGATCCCGCCATGGCGATGGATGACCGCATGAAACTGGCGGAGGCGCGCCCCATGGCGCCGCGCCTGATGGCCGCCATGGCGCAGCAGGATTGCGGCCAGTGCGGTTACAATTGCGCCGATTATGCCAATGCGTTGTTCGAGAAAAAAGAAGAGCGGCTCAACCTTTGCGCGCCCGGCGGCAAGGAGACCGCGCGCATGCTGAAAACCCTGGCTGAGGAACTCGCCGGCGCGAAGCCGGAGGCGGGCGCCGCGCCCGCCGCGCCTCCACCATCGGGCGGATCGCCCGCCCCCGCCGGCGCGCCGGGCCGCTGCCGGGAATTGCCCGTCGAGGCGCGGTTTATCGGCAAGCGCCGGCTCAATGCCGAATCCTCGGCGAAGGACACCTGGCATATTGATTTTGATCTATCGCATTCCCAGCTCGATTACACCGTCGGGGATTCCTTTGGAATTTTTCCGCGCAACGAGCTTGGCCTCGTTGATCAGATCATTGCCATGCTGGGCGCCTCGCACATCAGCGAGCTTCGCGGGCGCACTTTGCGCGAGGTGCTGCGCGATGAGGTTTCGCTGGGGCTGGCGCCGGACACGTTGTTTGAACTGATGACTTTCATCACCGGCGGCAAGCTGCGCGACAAGGCCCGCGCGCTTGCCCATGGCGAGGATCCCGACGGCGACGCCGCCAATCTGGACGTGCTCGGCGTGCTGCAAAAATTCAACGGCGTTCGCCCGCATCCCGAGGCCTTTGTTGACGCGCTGGAGCCCGTTCAGCCGCGGCTCTATTCGATCTCCTCCTCGCCCAGGGCGGCGCCGGGCCAGCTGTCGCTGACGGTTGACGCGGTGCGCTATGTGATCGGCAGGCGAAAACGCCTCGGCGCCGCCTCGACGTTTCTGGCCGACCGCGCCAACCCTGGCGACGCGGTTAAAGTCTATGTGCAAAAGGCGCATAATTTCGCGCTTCCACCAGACCCGCAAACGCCTGTCATCATGATCGGCCCCGGCACCGGTGTCGCGCCGTTCCGCGCGTTTTTACAGGAGCGGCAGGCGGTCAAGGCGCCTGGAAAGAATTGGCTGTTTTTCGGCCACCAGCACCAGATGAGCGACTTTTTCTACCGCGATGAGCTGGAAGCGCTGCGCGCCGCGGGCGTGCTGACGCGCCTGTCGCTCGCCTGGTCGCGCGACGGAACGGAAAAGTTCTACGTGCAGGATCGCATGCGCGAGGTCGGCCAGGCTTTGTGGCAATGGCTGGCGGAGGGCGCGCATGTCTATATCTGCGGCGACGCCAAGCGCATGGCTAAAGATGTTGAGGCGGCTTTCGTTGATATCGCCGCGCAGCACGGCGCGCACTCGACCGCTGAGGCCATCGCATTTATCGGCGCGCTGAAAAAGAGCGGGCGTTACCAGGCGGACGTTTATTAGCCGGCATCGCGCGCATGCAAAATGACCGGGAGCTGGCCGATCCAGCGAAGGGCGCCGATGGTGGCTTTCGCGCATACCACGCTGCCGGCCGCCGGCTCACCGCCTTCAAGCGCGGCGGCTTCAAGCGGGTACGAGCCGAGGCACGCTTCAACGGAACAATGGGTCAGCCGCGCGCCGGAAACGCGCGCGAGGCCCGCCGCGATTTGGCTGCGCAGGGACTGCGCCGGGCCGGACAGGCGCAGACATTCCCGAAACGCGCTGTCGAGGCGCGCGAACAGCGCCGCGGTGTCCGCGTCCTTCGAAAAGCAGCGCGTGTGCCGCACCCACGTTGATTTATAAGCGAGCGATGCGCGCAGGGCGAACGACGCGCCGGGATCAGCGGCCCGGTCCACGCGCTGGAAGCAATCATCGCGGGAGAGATCAGAAGCGATGGTGACGAAAACCTCCTCGGCGCGATGCACGCGCGCGAATTGCTCAAGCGCCGCCATGGCCTCGCGGGGACTTGCCGTCAGAGCCGGCGTCAGCGCCTCAAACGCGCCGCTTGCGATGCCGGCCGCATGGGCAAAGAGCGCCGTCTCCGCCGCATCGCGCGGCGCGCGGGCGCTTCGGAAAAGCGCGGTCGCATCGACGAGTTCAAGCCCCGGCGCGGCGCTCAGCAGAGCGGCGGCCTGGCCGCCGGGCAGCATATCCAGCTCCAGCACGCCCAAGCGCTTTGCGCCGTCCGCCGCGAGGCGCCTGCCAAAAAACACAGCCGGCTGCGGGGTGCAGACGATGCTGCCGGCGGGGGTCACGGAGCGCATCCATTCGGCGACGCGGTTCGACAGCGCGGTGGCGAAATCCGGCGCGCCATGCGGCGGCACAAACAGCAGGCCCTCGGACCAATAGGGCGTGAAACCCGTCAGCCACGACACGGCGGCGGGGCGCGCGATATTGGTGTAGAGCAGCGCCCCGTCGAGCCCTTCCGCGCGCAGGGCCTCCTGCAAACGCGCCGCGCGGGCCTCCAGCGCCGCCAGAGGCAGCTCCGCCGCGTCCCATCCGTAAAACCCGCGGCGCATGCTGGCTCCTAAAACGGCACGGAAAGAAGATCGCGCGAAAGGCGGCCGATGGATTCGTGGCCCTGCGCGCGCACAACGATTGTATCGCCCAGCACCATGTACCCGGCATCGGGATGATAGGTGTTGGGATGCACAATGATGGTGGAATTTTCGCTGACGGGGATATGAATATCCTCCAGAAGCTGCGGCTTTTGATCGGGAAACAGCCCGATGCCGTGGCCGCGCACGCGCGTGTATTCCGACGTGACGTATTGGCCGAGGCCGTATTTGCGGAACACTTCGTTCTCCGCGCGCGCGATGTCCGATCCAGGCACGCCCGCGCGCACGCTGGCGAGCCCCGCGGCCAGCGCCTCTTGAAACACAGCGAAGGACTTCAATTGGATTTCGCTCGGCGGCCCGGCGACGAGCGTGCGGCAAACCTGCGCGTAATATCCCTCGACACAGGGCGTCAGCTCCGTGGTGACGAGGTCGCCGGCTTTGATTGTTTTTCCGACAGGGGGCGCCATCCCGCGAACCTCTTTGCCGCCGGCGCCGATGATCATGAAATTCTCCGGCACGCGGTGGGCGCGGAAGAAGGCTTCGATTTCGGCAATCAGTTCGTAATCCTTGGCGCCCGGCCGCACCGCTGCGCGGAAAACCTCATAGCCGGCGTCCGCCAGCCTGCCGGCTCGGCGCACCGCCTCGACTTCGAAATCACGCTTGCCCATCAGCAGTTTTTCGAGAATGGCGGTGCCGTCGGCGATCCGCAAATTCTCTGCATCGCGCGTCAGGCCATAGGGCATGAGATGCCAGGGCGCGGCGGCGACGCGGCGGTTGCCGGCGCGGGCGAGAAGCTCCTTCGCGGTTTCGATCAGCCGCGGCGCGTGGATGGTTTCGCAGGCTCCCTCGGCGCGCGCGCGGTCCGCCTCGCCCGCGTCGTCGAGCAGCAGCGTGACGGTTCCATCGCGCGCCATCAGCGCCAGCGCCTGTCCTTCCTGGATGCCGAAATCAGAAGCATAACGCAGGCTGTCCGCATGCCACGAGTTTCCGTAGATCAGCAGCGCGTCGATGCCGGCGCGCTCCATCTCCTCCTGAAGGATGGCCGTGCGGGCGCGGTGGATCGCTGTTGCTGTCATGGCTTCCCCGCAGCGGCTTTCGCGGTATACAACGCTTTGCCCGCGGATGATATGAAACCTTCCTCCACATCACGGGCGAGGTCGCCGCGCGCGCGCTCAGCCGGATCGCCGTAGCCGCCGCCGCCGGCTGTGAAGAATGCCACGCTGTCTCCCGCTTTGAGCGGAATTTGCGTGCCTTTCAGCACTTTGCGTTCGGGCGCGCCGTCCGCATGACGGATTACCGCGTAATTCGTGCCGCCGCTGCCGCCGCCCGCAAGGCCCCAGGGCGGCAGTTTGGTGCGCTCGAAATTGATATTGACCTGGCAGGGCGCGAGGCAGCGGTAGGTCAGTTCGACACCGAGCCCGCCGCGGTGCTTTCCCGCGCCGCCGCTGTCGCCGCGCAGGGAATGGCTTTCGACGATGAAGGGGTAGCGTATCTCCTGAAGCTCCACCGGCGAGTTGCGCACGTCGCCCTGGCACACGGAGACAGATGCGTCCTCCCCGTCCTCGTGCGGGCGGCCGCCCCAGCCGCCGCCGAAGATATTCATCAGCAGAAAGCGTCCGCGCTCCGGCGTTGAGCCATAGAACGAGCATCCGCCCATATCGCCCTTGTGCGCGGCGGGTATTTTCGCGGGGAGCGCCGGCGCCAGCGCTTTCAGGATGGTGTCAATGACGGTCGGCAGCGCGATGCTCCACAGGCCCAGCGCGGCGCCGGGACGCGCGCTCAGCATGGTGCCTTCGGGCAGCACCACCTCCAGCGCGCGGAAGCAGCCCTCGTTGACATCGAGATCGGGGGAAGTCAGCGCCTTGAAAGCGACGCGCGCGCCGGCGATGCCGCCCGAGCGGCCAGAGTTGATCGGCGAGTTTGTCTGCGGGTTCATTTCGGAAAAATCGATCGACATGACCGATCCCGCGACGCGCACCGTGACTTTGATTTTCAGCGGCGTCTCCAGATCGCGCCCGTCATTGTCGAGAAAACTCTCCGCGCTGTAAACGCCATCGGGAATTTCCCCGACGACTTTGCGCACCGCCGCGTCGGCCTGGTCCCAGACCCGCGCGATGCAGGCCTCGACCGTGGCGCGGCCATAGCGGGTCAGCAATTCGCCGTAGCGCCGCGCGCCGAGCTGGCAGGAGGCGATTTGCGCGCGCATGTCGCCGAGCGCCGCCTCGGGAAAGCGCAGGTTGTCGTTGATGATTTGCCAGAGCGTGTCGTTGCGTTTGCCGGCCTCATAGATTTTCAGCGAGCGCATTTGCAGCCCCTCGGCGAAAATCTCTGTGGTCGCCGACGAGCCAAAGCCGATGCGCGCGCCGCCGATATCGACCCAGTGCGCGCGGTTGGCGGTGAAGGCGACAAGCTCCCCGTTGTGGAAGACGGGGCAGGAGAGCACGACATTGTTGAGATGCTGGCCGCAGGTCTCCCCGTGGTTCATGATCAGCACGTCGCCGGGCAGGAATCCGCCGAGGCCCCAGCGGGCGACCGCGTCCTCAACGGCGACGCCGAGGTCGGCGAGAAAAATCGGCAGGCCGCCGCGGTTCTGCGAGATCATGCGCCCTTGGAGATCGATGAGGCCGCAGCAGTAATCGCGCACCTCGTAGATCATCATGTTGTAGGCGGCCTTGCACAAAGCGTTGGCCATCTCATCGGCGTAGGCGACGATGGCGTTGCGCACGACCTCGACGGTTATGGGATGGGTTTGCGGCTGCGTCTCGCGGGCTTGAGTCATGGGCGCCTCAATCGGGAAAATGGATATCGATGACGAGGTGGCCGGTATCCGTCACCGTCACCCTGTCGCCGGGGTGGATAAGGATCGTCGAGTTGGGCTCTTCGATGACAGCGGGGCCGGTGAGAGTCATGCCGGCCGGCAGCGCCGGGCGCCAGAGAATTCGTGTTTTTAGCGGCTTTTCGGCATCGCTGAAATAGACATGCCGGGATGTCTCGGGGGCGGAAGCCTCGGCGGTCCAGGGTTCAGCCAGCCAATCCTCGGCAATGGTGTCGGCCCGCGCCGCGCTCAGCACAAGGCGCAGATTGACGGTTTCGAGCTTTTCCTCGGCGGCGGCCTGGCCGTAGCGCTGCTCGTGCTCGGCGTGGAAGGCCGCGCGCGCCTCCGCCGCGCCGCCGGAGAGCGCATCCGGGCCGCGCAGCGGAATTTGCAGCGCGTGCTCCTGGCCGGCATAGCGCAGGTCGGCGAAATATTTAAATTCCGCGCCGCCGGCAGCGATGCCGTCGCGCGCCATTTGCGCCCGCGCCTCCGCAGCCAGCTCAGCGAAGATTTTTGCCGCCAGCGCGGGGTCCAGAGTGTCGAGGGAGCCGACGAGCGTGCGCACGAAATCCTGCCGCCACGAGGCCATCAGCATGCCGAGCGCGGAGAAGGTGCCGGGCAGTTTGGGAATGATGACGCGCGGGATGAAAATTTCCCGCGCCACCGCGACCGCGTGCAGCGGCCCGGCGCCGCCAAAGGCGATCATCGCGGTGTCCCGGGGATCGACGCCTTTGTCGACGGAGACGGCGCGCACCGCGAGCGACATGGCGGTGTCGGCGATGGTGGCGATGCCAAGCGCGCATTCGCGGACGGGCAGGCCAAGGGGGATGCCAATCTTCGCGGCGATGGCGCGTTCCGCGGCCGCCGTGTCGAGAGCCATGCCGCCGCCGAGAAAACGATGCGGATTGACGCGGCCGAGCACGAGATCGGCGTCGGTGATGACCGGTTCGAGCGAGCCCTTGCCGTAGCAGGCGGGGCCGGGGTCCGCGCCCGCGCTTTTGGGCCCGACGTGCAGGCCGCCGGCGCCGTCAACCCACGCGATGGAGCCGCCGCCGGTGCCGACTTCGACGATGTCAACGACGGGGAGCTGCATCGGCTGGCCGCTGGCGGGATCGCCGATGACGTAACCCTCCTCGACGGCGGGCGCGCCGTTGAGAATGAGGCTGCATTTGGCCGTGGTGCCGCCCATGTCAAAGCCGATGCAGCGGGCGATGCCCAGATGCAGCGCCAGCTTTCCCGCGCCGATCATGCCCGCGACCGGCCCCGATTCCATCATCGACACCGGCTGCACGCGCGCCTGCGCCATCGACATGACGCCGCCGTTGGAGCGCATCATGCGCAGCCCGCCGGCGAATTTTCCGGCGCGCATATAGGTCTCCAGCGTGCCGAGGTAGTCGCTGACGCGCGGGCCGACATAGGCGTTGAGCGCCGTCGTCGAGGTGCGCTCGTATTCGCGGAACTCGCGCAGAATTTCGTGGCTGAGCGTGATGAACATTTTGGGATTGGCGCGGCGCAGAACCTCGCCGGCGGCGCGCTCGTGGGCGGGATTGGCGTAGGAATGCAGGAAACAAACCGCGACGGCCTCGACGCCGAGCGAGCCGAGCTCGCGCGCGATGGCCTCGACTCCCTGGAGATCAATGGGGATCAGGGCTTCGCCCGCCGCGTTCAGCCGCTCATTCGCCTCAAAAGTCAGATGACGGGGCACCAGCGGTTTGGGCCTGTGGAAAAACAGGTTGAATGCCTCGATCCGGTTGCCGCGGCCGATGGCATAGACATCGCGGAAACCCTTTGTCGTCAGCAGCGCGGTCTTTGCGCCCTTGCGCTCCAGCACGGTGTTGATGGCGATGGTGGAGCCGTGAAGAAACTCGCCTAGCGCGGGCAGATCAGCGTGGGCCAGGGTGAGACTCTCGGCAACGCCGCGGGTCGGATCGGCGGGGGTTGTCGAGGTTTTCGAGGTGACGATTTTTCCGTCCACGCAACCCACGAGGTCGGTGAAGGTGCCGCCGATATCGACGCCGACGATATTCATAAAGCGGTCCCTTCGGGGTTATTGCCTTTCGGGGTTTTGACAGCGGGCGCGGCCCGCAGGCCCGGCGTCAGCCGGCGCTCGGCGATGCGCACGAGCCCGTTGAAGGCAAGCGCGATGGCGGCCAGCACGCCGGTCAGGGCGAAAAGCGGCGCCGGATTGTAACTCTCCGCGTAAAGCCGCGTGAAATAGCCGATGCCGCCGGTCGAGACATAAAGCTCGGCGAGGATGACGCCCAGAAGCGTCAGCGTCATCGCGAGGCGCAGGCCGACGAAGAAGGACGGCACCATGTTGGGAAACAGCACATGGCGGATGATTTGCGCGCGCGAGGCGCCCATGGAGCCGGCGGCGCGCAGGAAAAGTTCGTTGGAATTGCGCATCCCGGAAACGGTGTTGACGATGATCGGGAAAATGCCGTGGCTGAAGCCGAAGAAAATTTTCGCCGCCGGGCCGAGGCCGAAAATCAGCACAACCAGCGGCATCAGCGACACCTGGGGAATAGCGTAAAGCAACAGAATAACCGGGTAAAGGCTCTTGCGCGGCAGATTGGCGGAGCCGATGGCGACGCCGATGAGAGAGCCGAAGACAATTGACAATCCGTATGCCGCGCCGATTTCAAAAATGGTCAGCCCCAGCGCCTGGAGAATGCGGGGATCGCTGAGAATTGGATGGATCAGCGCTTTCAGCACAGCGCTCACCGGCTGCATGAAGGCGGGATCGGCGAAGAAGCGCCCGTAAATCTCAAGGAACAGCGCGGCGCCCGCGATAATCGCCCAGCGCGTCAGCTTGACGGCGCGCGCGCGCGGCATCGCGAAGCCGGATTTTGGCGCGTCGGCGGCGGCGCTCATGATCGGCCCGCGCGGCGCGCGGCGTGGTTTTCCAGCGCGGTGACGAGCATGTTGAGGGACACCGCCGTCAGGATCACAAAGGCTATCCAGGCATACATGCGGGCCGGCTCCATCAGCTCCGCCGCGAGCGCGATATTGCGGCCGACGCCGGACACCGAGGACAGCGTTTCGCCGCCCAGCACCGAGGCGAAGCAAATGAAAAAGCCGATGCGCAGCCCGGTGAGAATGACGGGAAAAGCATAGGGCAGCAGCACGTGCCGGAAGGTCTCCAGCCGCGAGGCGCCCATGGTTTGCGCAGCGCGCAGATAGCGCTCATCGACGTGGCCAAGCCCGGCGATGGCGCTGAGCGCGATGGGAAAGAAGCCGTAGACCGCGCCATAGGCGATTTTCGAGCCTGTGCCGATGCCAAAAAACAGAATGAACATCGGGAAGAACAGCGTGATGGGGATCGTGAACAGGCCGGCGATGATCGGCTCGACGGCCTCCGTGGCGAATTTCGAGCGTGTCACCAGATAGCCCGCGAGGATGCCGCAGAGCGCCGCGATCGCATAGGCCTGCGCGATGGTCAGCAGCGTGATGCGCACCGGAGGCCAGAACTGGCCCAGAGTCAGCAGCCGGTTGAAGGCGTTCCAAACCGATTCCGGGCGCGGCAGAAACAGCGGGCTGATTTTGCCCGCCGCCGTGGCCCAATACCAGGCGCCGCCGGCCAGCGCGATGAAGGCAAACTGGATGATGCGCTGGGCGGCGTTTTCGCTTTTCATCGGTTAAGCCCCGCCCCGCGCGGCGGCGGGATCGCGCTGCGAGGCCATGGTCTTGCGGATTTCGTCGCGCAGCAGCGCGTAAAGCTCATTGCGCAATTCCCCAAAGCGCGGCTCCAGCATGAAATCGGGCGAGCGCGGATGCGGCTCGCCGACATCAATGATGGTTTTGATGCTGCCGGGCCGGGCGGTCATCACCACGATGCGGTCCGAGAGGAACACCGCCTCCGCCAGCGAATGGGTGACGAAGACAATGGTTTTGCCCGTCTCCGCCAGCAGGATGGAAAGGTCCTCCCCGAGCACCATGCGCGTCTGCTCGTCGAGCGCGGCGAAGGGCTCGTCCATCAGCAGAATGCCGGTTTTGACGCAGATGCCGCGGGCCATGTTGACGCGCTGGCGCATGCCGACGGAAAGCTGATTGGGATAATGGCCGGAAAAGCCGGCCATGCCGACGGCGCGCAGCGCGGCCATCGCGCGGTCGTCCCACTCCGCTTTGGGGACACGCTGAAATTTCAGCGCGATGCGGAAGTTCTCGATCACCGTGTACCAGGGAAACAGCGTGCTTTCCTGGAACACGAAAGCGATTTCGTCCGGCCGCGGCGCGCCGTCGACCCGGCGCCCGCTAACGGTGACTTCGCCCTGGCTCGGGCGGATCAGGCCGCCGACGATATTGAGCAGGGTGCTCTTGCCGCAGCCGGAGGGGCCGAGCAGGCAGACGAATTCGCCGCGCGCGACTTCCAGCGACACATTGTCAAGCGCGAGAACCGATTGGCTCGAGCCGGCATCGCCAAACCGCTGGGTGACCCCGCGAATCGTGATGGCCGGGGCGGCGGCGGCGGACGGGCTCTGTGAAACGTCTGTCACTCTTTAAGGTTCCGTGCGCCCTGCGCGGCCGGCGCCGCTCCATCTCCCCGCGCTTTAGCGCCCGGGTCTTTTAATGCACCCGCGCGCCCGCGCAAGGGCTGCCTTGCGGCGCGGCGCGCTTGCGTTAGATTGCGGGCGCCGGCCCAACGAAGGACAGGCGTAAGAATTGGACATGCCTTTGAAATCCGCAAAAATACATATCACCGCTGAACGGCTCCGCGCGTTTCTCACGCGGCTGTTTGAGGTCAAAGGCATGGGCGCGGCGGACGCGGCGGAAACCGCGGAGGTCATCGTCTGGGCCGACCGGCGCGGCACGCCCTCCCACGGCATAGCCCGCGCGCCGCTGTATCTCGATGTGATTGACCGCGGCGCCATGGATCCAAAGGCGGTTCCGGTGATCGATTCGCGGGCCGGGGCTGTGTTTATCCTCGACGCGAAGCGTTGCGCGGGCCCGGTTGCCATGAAACGCGCGGTGGAAGAGGCGGCGCGGCGAGCCAAAGCGCACGGCACAGCCGTTGGAGTTGTGGCCGGCGCCACGCATACGGGCGCCATCGGCTATTACGCGGAATGGGCGGCGGAGCGCGGCTTTGCGGCGATTTTTCTTAATTGCGGCACGCCGAACATGGCCTATCACGGCGCGCGCGCGGCGGGGCTCGGCACCAGCCCCATCGCGATTGCCGTGCCCGGCGCCAACGGGCCTGTCGTGCTGGACATGGCGACTTCGCTCGTCGCCAATGGAAAGCTGATCGCCGCGCGCGACCGCGGCGGGCCGATCCCCGCGGATTGGGCTTTGACGAAGCAGGGCGATCCCACCACCGATCCGGCGCTCGCGGAAATTCTGCTTCCCCTTGGCGGCGCGAAGGGCTCGGGCCTCTCCTTCATGTTCGAATGCATGACGGGGATGCTTGCCGGCTTTCCTATTCTCATGAATCAGGTTGGCCCGGCCGGCAAGCGGCGCCACACGGCCAATGCGATGGTTGTGTTGATTGATATCGCGGTGTTCCGCCCGCTCGATGAATACAAACGCGAAATGGGAAAGCTCGGCGGCGTGATGAAGAGCCTCCCGAAGGCGGACGGCACGGACGAGATCATGCTGCCGGGCGAGCGCGGCGCGCGCGAGTTTGAGAGGACCGGCCGGGAGGGGCTTTCGCTGTCGGCCAAAAGCTGGGCGCGTCTGGTGGAAGCGGCCGCGGGAATCGGAGTTTCGGCGCCGGAGGTCGGCACGTGAGCGCGGCGGCGGGCGGGCTGCAAGTCACCTTCCCATCAGGCGGCCTGACGCTGGCCGGCGCGGTCAGCCTGCCCGACGGCCTCGCGCCCGGCGAGAAGCGCGCGGCCTTCATGGTGCTGCACGGGTTCGGCAGCACGCGGAACGCCGGCAATGTGCTGGCGCCCTGCGCGCTTTTGAACAGGCTCGGCTACGTCACGCTGCGCTTTGACATGCGCGGCTGCGGCGACAGCCAAGGCGAAAAGGGGCGGCTGATCTGCCTCGAACAGGTGGAAGACACACGAAATGCGCTGACATTTCTGCAAGGACATCCGCATGTTGACGCGGCGCGCATCGGTGTCGCCGGCTCCAGTTTCGGCGCCGCGGTCGCGGTTTACACGGCGGGCGTCGATGAACGCGTCGCGGCGTGTGTGTCAGCCTCGGGCTGGGGCAATGGCGAGACGAAGTTCCAGGGCCAGCACTCGGGCCCCGGCGAATACGCGCGGTTTTTGCATATGCTGGAGGAGGGGAGACTCCACCGTGAGCGGACCGGCGAATCCATGATGGTTTCGCGCTACGACATCGTGCCGATCCCGAAACATTTGCGCGGCCACGTGATTGAGAAGTCGGTCAATCAAATGCCGGTGGAAACCGCGCGGAGCATGTTCGATTTCCGCGCGGAGGATGTCATCGGCAATATCGCGCCGCGCCCCTGCCTGCTGCTGCATTCCAGCGTTGATTCCGTCACGCCGACGCGCCAATCCATCGATATGTTCGCGCGGGCGGGGCAGCCCTGCGAACTGCATCTGTTTTCAGGCACCGATCATTTCATGTTCGCGGAGGGCAATGCGCGTGTGCATGACACGCTGCGCGCATGGCTGGCGGCGTATTTTCCGGCGCGGGGGAAGGCCCCCGCGGCGGGATGAGACGGTAGCGGGGATGCTCAAACGCCGGCAACGAGCCGGTATATGCCCGCGACGATATTGCCGCGGTGTCGCGCTTGCCCGCGATGCCCTACGCCATCTCAATTCCCAGCAGCCGTGAGGCGTTCCGCCATGCGATGTCCTCGCGCAGATCCCCGGCCATTTCCACATTGTCCATAAAGCTTCCGGCCTCGTGAACCGATTCAAAGGGATAATCCGCCGAGAACATCACGCGCGAGCGGCCGAGCGCCGCGATGGAGCAATCGACGGGCTCGCGCGAGTACATGCCGGATATGGTCACTGCGATATTGTCGATGATGTATTGCGACACGTCCTTTTGCATTTTGACGCCGTAAAGCGCCTTGGCGCGGCTATCGAGGCGCCAGAGCATGAACGGCAGGCTCTCGCCGCAATGGCCGAGCAGAAGCAGCGCTTTGGGAAAGCGCTCAAACACGCCGCCGAAGATTATGCGCAGCGCGTGCGTGCCGGTCTCCACGCCCCAGCCCCAGGTGGCGCGCATGATGACCTTGTAGTCGCCGTATCCCTCATACATGCGCACGGGATCGGCGGGGTGCAGATAGACGGGGACGCCAAGCTCCTCGGCCTTTGCCCAGAAAGGATCAAAACGCCGCTCGTCAAGATAATGGCCCAGCGTTTGGCCGTTGATCATCGCGCCTTTGAAGCCCATTTTCACGCAGCGCTCCAGTTCTTTGGCGGCGGCTTGCGGGTCTTGGAGGGCGATATGCGCGAAGCCGTCGTAGCGCGTCGGGCGCCGCTGGATTTCAGCCGCAAGAAAGTCATTCGATTCCGCCGCTTTGTAAGACGCGCGCGCGGCATCCGGCTCGATCTGCACGCCGGGGCCGGCGATGGACAGCACGGATTTCTCAATTCCCGCCGCTTGCAGTTCTCCTTGGCGCAGATCGCCGAAATCGGTCAGCCGCGCGTGAATCGGCTTGAACACCGCGGGCGGCACCAGCGACATGCTCGGCAGCCAGTATTCCTCGAGGCCCGGCGACATGAAATGTTCCTCAAGAGCAATTTTGCGCATGCCGTATTCCCTCCGGTTTGATCTGTTCAGACTACGGCCGCCGGCGCGCGGGCGCCAGCGCGGCGGTGATTTCGTCGCGCGCCCGCAGAATCGCGCCTGTCAGCTTCGCGCGGCTGCGGGCAAAGCGCGCGGTCGGCGCGGGCACCGACACCGCGTATATGCCGCCGTCCGCGCCGTGAAAAGCCGCGCCGACGGCTGAGATTCCCTCGGTGTGCTCATCCTCGTCATAGGCGACGCCGCTTTTGCGGATGGCGCGGATTTCAGCCATGAATTTTTCAATGCCGCGCCGCCGGCCGCCCCGCGATTTCCATTCCGCTTTTGCGATCGCCTCAACTTCCGCGTTTGCCATCAGCGCGAGGCAGGCCTTGCCGTTGGCGGTCGTGGTCATGGGAAAGACATCGCCGACCGAGGAGACCGCGCGCAGACGCTGGGTGCCGGGAATCTTGCCGATGAAGACCAGCCCGCCGCCGCCGGGCATGGCGAGATCGACGGTCTCGCCGGTTTCGGCGGAGAGTTTGTCGAGATAGGGACGGGTGATTTCCACCATATCGACCTGGCCCGCCTCCGCCAGCGCGTGGAGTTCCGGCCCGAGGCGCAGGCCGCCCTCCGGGCCGGCCGCAATGACAAGCCGCTCCGCCGCCAGCGCGCCGGCGATGCGCTGCACGGTTGAGCGCGGCATGCCTGTGCGCGCCGCGATCTGCGCGAGACTGAGGCCGGCGCGCTGGTTCTTCAGCGCGCGCAGAACCGACGCGGCGCGCGCGATCGCCTGTATTCCGCCCCTGCCCGCCGCTGTTTCTGTAACGGTCATTCCGCCCCTTGACGGTTTCGATACATCTGTATCATTATCGCTTTCACCGGGCGGCGCCAAGCCGTGACACAGGAGGAATCAACGTGACGATCAAAATTCGCGGCGCCCATTACCAGGAAAACCTCAACAACGACATGGGGCTGGAATTCTACAATCTCTCGCACCGCTTCGGATACCAGTCGCCGAACTGGCCCTATTTCGAGGATGTGAAAATCGAGCGCATTCATTATATGGCGAAGTCCGGCGTGCTGTCGCAGCGCATCACCACGAGCATGCACAACACCACGCATATCGACGCGCCGGCCCATGTGGTGCAGGGCACGGCATTCATTGACGAAGTGCCGCTGCCGCATTTTTTCGGCTCGGGCATCGTGGTGTCGCTGCCAAAAAAGATGTGGGAGCCGATCACCTATGACGATCTGGAAAAGGCCGCCGGAAAGCATGTGCGCCCCGGCGATGTCGTGATCGTCAACACCGGCTGGCATCATCAATACGAGGACAGCGAGGATTATTTCTGCAAGTGCCCGGGCTTTGTCGCCTCCGCCGGCGACTGGTTTGTCGAGAAAAAGGTGAAGGTCGTCGGCCATGACACGCAGGCCAACGACCATCCGCTCGCCACCGCCATCGGCCCGCAGCGCAACGGCCCGCTGCATCCCCACCTCAAAGAGGAATATTTCAAATGGTCCGGCGGACGCGACTGGAAAGATGATTTTCCGGAATGGGAGCCGGTGCACCGCAAGCTCTTCACCAACGGGATTCTCGGCATCGAAAATGTCGGCGGCGATCTTGACAAGGTGACCGGCAAGCGCGTCACTTTCGCGTTTTTTCCATGGAACTGGGACCGCGGCGACGGCTGCATCATCCGCCTCGTCGCGATGATCGACAAAGGCCAGAAATACCGTATTGAAGCCGGGGAGAAACTCTGATGCGCGTCAAGAAATTCGCTGATGCGAAGCCCTATGACGCGGTCAATCACCGCGGCAATCTGGGCCTGCGCCTGCAGGGCTTCGAGCCGGGCGGGCCCGCCAATCAATGGGTGGGCCTCTCCTATTTCCTCCCCGGCGGCGGCGCCGGGCCGGATTCAACGCCGTTCGAAAAAGTCTATGTCGTGATGGAGGGCGAGATGACCGTCATCATCGGCGGCGCGGAAACCGTGCTTCACAAGCTGGATTCCTGCACCATTGCGCCCAACGAGGCGCGCGAGATCGTCAACCGCGGCAACAGCGTCTGCACAATGGTTGTGGTGGTGCCCTATCCGCCGGGCTACAAGGGCTGAGGCCGGCTGCCGTCCACGGGCAACAATAAGCGGCGGACAAAGCGGGGGAGGGTTCGGAGTGCGCACAATTGGTATCGCCGCGGGGGTCGCGGCGCTCACCCTCGTTTCGCTGTCGCGCGCGCCGGCGCAGGATGCGCCCGTGCAATTGCGCCTCGCGCATTTCGTGCCGCCGGCTCACGCGCTGCACGGGTCATTCGAGGCCTGGGGCGCCGCGCTGAAAGCGGCGTCCGGCGGCACTATCACGCTGACAGTGTTTCCCTCCGAGCAGCTTGGCAAAGCCTTTGACGGCTATGATCTCGCGCGTGACGGCGTGGCGGACCTCTCGCTTGCCAATCCCGGCTATCAGCCCGGCCGATTTCCGCTTTCCGCCGCGGCGGAGCTGCCGTTCACGGTGTCGGACGGCAAGCGCGGCAACGCGGCGGTCGATGCCTGGTACCGCAATTACGCGGCGCGCGAGATGAAGGATGTTTACGTCTGCGTCTCGTTTCTGCGCACCAACGCGTATTTTCAGTCGACGACAAAACCCATCGTTGTTCCCGCCGACATCAAAGGCATGCGCATCCGCCCCTCCGACGGCACCATCGCATCGCTGGTGACGCTGCTGGGCGGCACAAATGTGCAGGCCTCGGCGCCCGCCTCGCGCGATGTGCTGGAGCGCGGCGTCGCCGACGCCACGGTGTTTCCATGGGGCTCAACGCTCCTGTTCGGCATCGACAAAGTGGTGAAATACCATCTGGATATGCCCACCGAGATGGGCTTCTTCGTGCTCGCCATGAACAAGGGCAAATATGAGCGCATGAGCGCCAATCAGCGCAAGGTGATGGACAATCACTGCAACACGGAATGGGCGAATAAAATCGCCGATCCGTGGACGGATTTCGAGGAGGCGGGGCTTGATAAAATCGCCGCGCAGCCCGGCCACGTCGTCACCAAGCCCACCGCCGCGCAGGTGGATCTGTGGCGCGCCGCCGCCAAACCGCTTGTCGAGCAATGGGCGAAGGACGCGGCCAAGGCCGGGTTCGACACGGCCAAAGCGCTTGAGGAGCTCAACGCGAGCCTCGTCAAATACAACGCCAAACTGTGATCCGGGCCGGGGACGAATGATATGACTGACGCGTTTTTGAACAATCCGCTCTCTGTGTTCGATATCAATGGGAAGGTCGCCGTCGTCACCGGCGCCTCCGGCGCGTTCGGCGCGCTGGCGGCAAAAATCCTCGCGGGCTCTGGCTGCAAACTGGTGCTGACCGCGGGCAAGAAATCCGAGCTTGACGCGATCGCCGGCGAATGCGTGAAAATGGGCGCGGAGGTTGAAGCGCTGAACCTTCGCCCCTCCAGTGAGGAATCCTGCGCGGCGATTGTCGCGGCGGGCGTGAAACGCTTTGGCGGCGTCGATATTCTCGTCATGGGCTCGGGCAAAAACGATGTGGCGAAAATCACCGATATGACGCCCGCGCGCTTTCTCGACGTGATGGACGCCAACGTGACGCAATCCTGGCTGATGGCGCGGGCCTGCTCCAAACAAATGATTTCGCAGGGGCGCGGCGGCAAAATTGTGCTGATGTCGAGCGCCCGCGGATTGCTTGGCCACCCCGCCGGCTATACCGCCTATTGCGCGTCGAAATCCGCGGTGGACGGCATGACCAAGGCGCTCGGCTGCGAGCTTGGACCGACCGGCATCACTGTAAACGCCATCGCGCCGACAGTGTTCCGCTCGCCGCTGACGCAATGGATGTTTGAGGACAACGACAACGCCAAGACGGTGCGGACGGGGTTTCTCGCGCGCGTCCCCAAAGGGCGCCTCGGCGAGGCATCGGACCTTGCGGGCCCGCTGCTGTTCCTCGCCTCCGCCGCGTCTGACTTTTACACCGGCCACATTCTTTATGCCGACGGCGGCTATACGGCGGGCTGAATCATGAGCGGCAAAGCGCGCATCGCCGTACTCGGCGCGGGGCTCATGGGCCACGGGATCGGCCAGATATTCGCCCTGCATGGGCACGATGTGGCGATTTACGATCCTTCCCAGGCAGCGCTGGATTCCCTGAAGGCGCGCATCACGGCCAATCTGCGCGACCTCGGCGAGGACCCCTCGGCCGCCGAGCGCGTGACGCCCCGCGCCAGCGTCGGGGCCGCGGTGAAAGACGCGGATTTCGTTGTCGAGGCCGCGCTTGAAAATCTGGAAGTGAAGCAAAAGCTTTTCGCCGAGGCGGAAAAACATGCGCGCGGCGATGCGATCCTCGCCAGCAACACCTCGGTCATTTCGATCACGCAAATCATGAGCGGCCTGAAAGACGGCGCGCGCGCCATCGGCACGCATTGGTGGAACCCGCCGTTTCTTGTGCCGCTGGTGGAGGTGATCGGCACAGACCGGACCTCGCCGGAGTGCATAGACTTTACGATGGCCCTGCATAAAAGCATCGGCAAGACGCCCGTGCATGTGAAAAAGGATGTGCCGGGGTTCGTCGGCAACCGCTTGCAGCACGCGCTCTGGCGCGAGGCGGTATCGCTGGTCGAGCAGGGCATTTGCGACGCCGAGACCGTCGATATCGTGGTCAAAGCGAGCTTTGGGCGGCGGCTCGCGGTGCTTGGCCCGATTGAGAACGCCGACATGGTCGGGCTTGATCTCACCAAAGCCATTCACGACACCGTGCTGCCCGCCATCGACAGCCGGCCGCACGCCTCGCCGCTGCTGCAAAAGCTGATGGATGA
>JANYFM010000145.1 GCA_025362655.1 Hyphomicrobiales bacterium
ATCAACGCCGCAACCCGCAGCCATTAGGGCAAATTCGAAATTAAAGTCCAGCCAAGCGGTTGCTGGACTAAAACTATGGCGGGGCCGGGGCGGCACGCGGTTTCAAGCGGATTGGCGCAAGCCCAATCCGGTTTCGACAGCCTCTTCGGCAAAGGAATAGAGGGCGAGATCATGTTCCAAAAGGTCCACCACCGCGCTGACCCGGCTCAGTTGATCCGTCAGCGTATCGATCGTCTGGAACGTCTCGAGTTCGGCATTGCCTACAACATTGGTTCCTAAAATATCCGCAACCATCTGGCTGAATTCAACAAATCTGGTTCGAATACCCACCGCGTCCATTTGCGAGAGATTGTCGAGCGCGGTTGTCACATGTCGGCGTTCAATTCGCTCGTCGAGATTGCCCGCGAGCATGCGGGTCATCGGATTGCCGAGCGCCAAACGCTGATCCGGCGTTAAATTTCGAAACGTCGCCTGCAAAGCGCGCTTATCCTCGAATTTAAGATCACGGGCCAAATCCAGCACCGGCTCCAGCCCGGTCATGAAACTTCCAAGCAATCCCGCCGCCGACGATTTGGCGGCAAGATTGAGAAACAGCATGCGCTCAGCCAGTTCCTCAAAGGGGTTGCGGAGCAGGGCGGCGATAGTGAATTCGCGCCCGCGCAAAGCGCCGCCCCACCGGGAAAACTGCGGCCGCCCGGTGAGAAATATCGAGGGCGGGAAATAATTGTGAACCAGATAGAAAATGGTCTCATAACCGTGCCGTTCTATGGCATTGTGCCGGGTCGCAAAGTGTTTGTTGATATTGTTGATTATCGATCTTTGCGGCATGACCGCGGCATCAAAAAGAAAAAACTTCTTCTGGATGTTTTTGCTTTTGACGAGGCGCCGGTAGATGCACAGTTTTGTCTCGGCTTCGAAAATCTCCACAATTTCCGCTTCCGCAAGGCCCGGCATAAAGTTCTCAGAGACCTCGAATCCGACAACGCCGGTCGAATGCAGCCCGTGCTCAAGAATGTCCTGCTGCACAATGGAGGCTTGGATTTCGACCGCTTCCAATCCCGAGGCATGGACGATCACGCGCGGAATTTGCATGGGGTTGTCGGGTGTGACCCACCCCCTGATAATATGCCCCTCGTCCGAAACGACATCAAAGCGCATGATAAAAGCCTGCCTGTCCTCTGCGCGCCCGCCGCCGCAATCCCATAATGGCCCGCGCTTCCAATGGCAAAATTGGTGGAGAATGCGCCGGCCCCTTTATTATCCGCCGCCAGCGCGGGCCGACAATATCTCCCGCAGTCTTTCAACCGCCAACCGCCCCGAATTGGCCGGGCTATACCTCGCCTCGACCAAGGCTCTTCCTGCCAAAGCGCGCCTCTGCCGCTCCGGCCCATCGCGGAAAACCAGCGCAAGGATTTCCGCCGCCGCCCCCGCATCGGGCTCCGCCCAGACCTGGCCGGCGCCGCCGACATAGTCACCGCTTTTCAGGCGCGTCAGGGCGAAGGGAACCGGAAACCCGGTTTCCGCCGAAAGAAAGTCGGCGCTTCCCGAAAAATCAGTCCCGATGACGGCGAGCCCCATCGCCATGGCTTCCGCCATTCCCAAGCCGAAGCCCTCGGAACGGTGCAGCGATACATAGGCATCGCACAGCGAGATCAAGGCCAGCATTTCCCCGCGCGGAAGATTCCCATTGATGCCGACAATGCGGGAATCGCGGGATCGGGCCGCTTGGATGGCCGCCATGACCCCGGCCCCGCCAAATTGCGAACCCGTCGATTTCAGGACAAGGCCGACCGCCTCATCGCCCCGCGGAAATGCCGCCGCAAAAGCGCGCAGGACCGCCAGGGGGTTTTTCCTCGCAACGGTCGAGTAAAAATCGAAAGTGAAAATGAAATAGAAGCGCCCGGGCTCAAGTCCAAACCCCGCGCGATCCGCGTCTTTGTCCGGGCTGACGGCGACACAGGGCGGGATGATGGTCACCGGGCCTTTGAAAATCGGCTCAAAAGCGCCGGCGACAAAGGCGTTCGGCGCCCAGATTTCGTCGATCCCCCGGAGGTGGCGGGCCCAGCTTTGCGGCGCCTCGGGCAATTCCCAATAGGTGCGCAGAATTGTGTGGCCGCGCGCCAATCGCGCCCGGCCCAGCGTTGCGAAAACATGAGGCGTCTCGTTGGCCGCCAATTCCATAACGTTGACCGGATAGACGCCGTTGAGATCGTAATGTTCCGGCCTGAACGGGCCGATCCGGCGGCTCTCGACATGCACGTTGAAAGGGTGAATCGCGAAAGGCAGGCCCGAGGGCGCGATGCTGTCGATCATATTTCGAAACGACTCGCCAAACCCGAGCGCGGCCTCGGCATAGCCGATAAACAACACGCCTTCTTTGGCGGCCGGAGGCGGCGCGTCGCTGGATTTGGCGGGCATCGCGCCCTCGAAACCCGCGTGCCAGCGGTTGCCGGCGGAGTCCATCAAGCCGCGCGCTGCCAGCCCGCCGGCGCGCTTCAGCCCGCTCAGCGATTTCAGCGCGGCGGCGCTTTTTTTCAGCAGCGTCGCGGGCGCCCCATGGGGTTGCTGGAGTTCGCTCAGCGCGGCGCGAAGGAACCGGCAGCTGTCGCGCCACGTGTAATTGTTGCGGATCAGCCGCAGCGCCGCCTGCGTCGATTGCGCCCGCTGAAGCGGCCCCATCGCGCAAGCCTCGTCCAGCAGCGCCGCGAGCCGGCCGGCGTCCGGCTCCCACCAATCGCCGCAATATCCATAGCCCATGTCGGAATAATCAGCGCGCGCCGGCGCGCCGTCCAGCATCAGCGCGCCCTCGCAGGCGAATTCGGCGGTCGCGCCCTGGTTCGGGAAGATCGGCACAGCCCCGCAGGCCATGGCCTCCGCGACAACAAAACCGAAACCTTCGCTGCGGGAGCTGCACACGACGAAATCCACACCGCGGTAGATATCCGCCAGCGCGGCGCTGGTCAGAGGCGCAATGATTTCGCGGATTGAAATGTTCTCGCCCGGATAGTCAGCGATGGTGAAACCGCCCTGTGAACGGCGCGAGGCCGGGGCGCCGGTCATGCAGTCAATCACGCCATTGCCCATGATCACGAGGCGCGCGCCGCGATGGACTCCGAACCGCGCCCACGCCGCCAGCATGATATCGAGCCCCTTGCGGCGCTGGTTGCGCGCGAACCACAGGAAGGTGGTTTCCGCGTAAAGCCGATTGGCCGCGCCCCACGGATGGAACACGTCGGTATCGACCCCCAGGGGCACAAGGTGGACGCGGGGAAAGCCATCGCGCCGGAAAACGTCGCGGTTCCAACGCGAAGGCACCATGACCGCCTGATAGTCCGGGGCATGTTTCAGCCAGCGCTGGGGCAGGCGGGTCGTCTCCCAGACCGTGAAGAGGTAGTCGAAGGGCAGGCCGCCCGGATGGTTCATGAAAAGTCTGGGGCGCGCCGGGTCGATTAGGCCAAACCGCCGAAGGCAGGGGTACAAATGGCGGTCGATGATGTTCCACGAGGAGGGATCATTGGAACCGCTTGGCTTGTGCGCGACGCCGAATCCTCCGTGTTTTTTGAAGAATAACGCCTTGTCCCGCGCGGTCTGTTGCGGCGCGAAACCCGATTCTGTTCCTCTTTCGCGCGATATCATGGACTGCGGCAGGCTGGCGGCGCTAAACCCGGCGGCGCGCAGGCGGAAACCGAAATCGGCGTCAACCAGGAGCGTCTGGAAATCCTCGTCGAACTCTCCGATGGTCTCCAGCGCGGACAGCCGGAAAGCCGCGCAATCCAGCGCGCACCAATCGGCCTCAAGGCGCGGGATTTGTCCGCCAGGATCTTTGAAATCATGGGCAAACTCCCGCCGGTCGAGGCTCCAGGTTCGGCGAAACGACGGTTTTCGCAGCCCCGTGGCGGGATCGTTTATGCTTTCCGAAGGGGACACAATTGCAAGATCGGGGTCCTGCGCCAGGGCCGCCAACATTTCCCCGATCCCATCCGTTTGGAAGCTGACGTTCCCGTCGATAAAGACCGCAAATCCCGCGCCGCGCGTCCGGGCGGCCCGCAAAACGGCGTTGCGGCCTTGCGCGGGAGGAGCGCCGGGCGCGATTTCCAGCCGCTGAACACCGGTTTCCCCGCATAGCCGCAGGGTTTGTCCGCTGGAGTCCCCGTCGAGCACAAGGACATCGCTTCGGGGCTGGCGAATGCCCGCCAGCGTCCGGGCAAGCCGGTCCGCTCCAAATTCCGCGCGGATTGCAACGAGGACCCGGCTCGAAGCCGGCGCGGCAATCATCGAATTCATGGCCGCCCGGTCCCCCGCCATTCCGGCGCTGTCACCCGCCCGCAAAACCGTCTATACACGGATGCGCGTCAAAATCATCAGGCCGGAGCGGCGCGGCTTCGAGCGGCGGCTGCTCGGAAAATCACGACTTCGCCACAAAAGGCCCGTAGCGGGAAAACCATGGAATTGTCCCTCGAACGCCCAAGTGGACGCCCAAGTGAACGCGCAAGCGTTTTACGGCGCGCCGGCGTCGCTTTCCGGGTTCAGGCCCGAATCGTCGGCGCTGTTATTTTGCGCGATATGCGCACGCGTTTCGGGCGCTCGCATATGTCGTTCCTGATTTCGCTGAGCTGGCCGCTGATCCACGTGATGATCATCTATTTCGCCTTCGTGCAGGTGGCGAAGGTGGTCCCAATCGGCAGCAGCGCCGGTGTCTTTATCGCGACGGGCGCCCTGCCTTATATTCTCGTGCTCTATCCCGGGCGGCTGCTGACACTGGCGATCATCCAAAACCAGCAAACCCTGATGTTTCCGATCATCAAGACGACAGACCTCATTCTGGCGCGGGTGGTCGTCGAGTTTTTCTCCGCCTGCATCGTCGTGCTGATGTTCGGGGCGGTGCTGACCGCGCTTGACGTGGATATCGTCCCGCAGGGCTGGGCGGAGGTTGCAGCGGCCATTTTTGCCTCCATTTATCTTGGGCTCGGTCTCGGCGTGCTGAATGTCATCGTGATGACGCTGTTTCGCCTTTGGCTGGTGGTTTTTATCGGCATCATGGCCCTGTTCTGGGTCACGGCGGGAGCAACCACGCTGAAGCTCGGGCTTTCCGACGAGGCTCGCGCAATCCTTTCCTACAATCCCGTTTTGCACTCGGTCATCTGGCTGCGCACCGCATATTTCGGCGATTTCTCCGAGATACCCCTGAGCAAATCCTATATTCTGGGCACGGCAACCGTCTCTATGTTCCTTGGGCTCGTTGGCGACCGGCTGCTGCGCGGGCGTGTGTTGATGGCATGATCCGTCTCGATCAGGTGTTCAAATATTACCGCACCCACGGCCATACCAAGGTCATCCTGGATCATGTCTCCATGGAATTCCGCAGCGGCAATTCCTACGGAATTCTTGGCATCAACGGCGCCGGCAAATCGACGATGATGAAGCTGCTCGCCGGCACGGAAATGCCCAATAGCGGGCGCGTGCGGCGGGATGCCCGGATATCATGGCCGCTGGGGTTCGCCGGCGGCCTGCATGGCAAGATGACGGGCCGTGAGAATGTCCAGTTCGTCGCCCGCGTTTATGGACAGAACGTGCGGCGCGTTGTTGATTTCGTGGAGGACTTTGCTGAAATCGGCGCTTATATGGATGTGCCTTTCCAGCACTATTCCTCCGGCATGGGGCAGAGGCTCGCCTTTGGCCTTTCGATGGCGGTCGATTTCGAAGTGTTCCTCATCGACGAGGTAACGGCGGTCGGCGACGCGCGTTTCCAGCGCCGCTGCCATGAGGAGTTTGAAAAACGGCGGGCCAGGTCGGACATCATCATGGTCTCCCACGCGCCGACGACGCTGATGGAATATTGCAACCGCGGCATTGTTCTCGCCAATGGAAAATTGCATATGTTCAGCAATGTCGAGGATGCCGTCGAACTCTACAAGCAGTTGAATGACTAAGATCAGCGGCACGCCAACACGGATCGAAAACCGATGAGCCTCGTCTCGGACGCCGGTTCGCACCTGATGCCGCCCGCCGACCGCGCGAGAGCCGCGCAGATTTCGACCGCGCTGCGCCGCGCCGCGCGCCAGTCGCGGGTTCCCGCCCTGACAATTTCCGGCGGCGGCGGTTTCCGCGCGCGCAAAAGCGACAAATTGTTTTGGGCGTCGATGGTTGCCAGCTTTGTTCTGCTGGTCGCGCTGCCGGTGGTGGCCGCGAGCCTGTATTACAGCCTGATCGCCTCCGACCAGTATGTGACCGAGGCGAAGCTGGCCTTGCGCACAGGAGAATCCTCGCTGCTGGATTCGCTCAGCGGGCTCGCGGGCCTGCCGTCGTCCCAGCAATATCAGGACACGCAAATCGTTGTGAATTACATCAGCAGCCGCGCCATGGTCGATAAACTCGACAGCCAGCTCAATCTGCGGCGGATTTTTTCCGGCGGGGATTTTGACTGGTGGGCCAGTTTCAATGCGGACAAACAGGTCGAAGACCTTGAAAAATACTGGCGCAATCAGGTTGATGCGGTCATTGACCAGCAATCCTCGATCATCACCCTGAACGTGCGGGCCTTCCGCCCGGAGGATTCACTGGCGCTGGCCAATAAAATCATCGAAAACTCCGAGGAGCTGGTGAACCGTTTTACCGACCGCTCCCGCGCCGATTCGCTGCGTGATTCCAAGGCCGATCTCGCCCGCGCCGAGGCCCGGCTGCTGGAGGCGAGCGTCGGCATGCGAAACGAGCGCAACCGGCTCGGCGTGATCAGCGGCGAAGCCACGGCCCTGATGATCGAAAAAGTGGCGGGCGAGCTGCGCCTTGAGTTGGCGCGCCAGCAGCAGGACCTTGCCGTCCTCTCCCGCACGGTGCGCGCCGACGCGCCGCCGGTAAAAAACGTGACGCGGCGCATCGACAGCCTGAACGCGCAGATCATTGCCTACCAAAGCCAGATCGCCGATGCCGGCGGGGCCGGCGGCGAGGCGACCCTGGCCGACCGCATGGAAAAATTGGCGCGCACGCAATCAGCGATGGACGCGGCGCAAAAGCTCTACGCCTCGGCGGTGGTGGGGTATGAGAGCGCCCGCATCGATGCGGAGACCAAGCACGGCTACCTCCTGCCATTCATGAGACCGGCGCTGGCCCAAAAGTCGCTTTATCCGCGCCGCTGGCTGAGCTGGTTTCTGGTGGTCATTCCAGCCATTCTCATCTGGTCGGTTATTGCGGGCCTCGGCGCCATGGTGCGAGACAACATGGCTTCCTGAAACGGATACGCCCCGCGGACTTGCGCCGCCGGAGTCCATGTGGTTCAAATCGCCGCGCCTTCCCGGCGACGCATTTTTTCCCAAATCCCAGCCAGCCGGTTCAAAATAATGTCGATTCAAAAGACAGCTTTTATCACGGGCATAACGGGCCAGGACGGGGCTTACCTCGCCAAGCTCCTGCTGGAAAAGGGCTATCACGTTGCCGGCCTTGTGCGCCGTACCTCGCAATCCTCCCATATGGCTCAGCGGCTTGAATGGCTCGGCATCGCCGACAGTGTCGAGCTCATTGACGGCGATCTCGGCGACATCTCCAGCCTCGTGCGCATACTCCAGCGTCTTGCGCCGCGCGAGGTGTACAATCTGGCGGCGCAGTCGTTCGTCGCCACCTCCTGGCACCAACCGATCCTGACCGCCAACACCACAGCGCTCGGGGTCGTCAACGTGCTGGAGGCGATCCGCATGGTGGCGCCGGAATCGCGTTTCTACCAGGCCTCGTCGTCGGAAATGTACGGGCTGATCCAAGAGCCGATGCAAAATGAGCTGACGCCGTTTTATCCGCGCTCGCCCTATGCCGTCGCCAAGCTTTACGGCCACTGGATCACCGTGAACTACCGCGAGAGTTTTGGCCTGCACGCGTCCTCCGGCATTTTGTTCAATCACGAAAGCCCGCTGCGCGGGCTCGAATTCGTCACCCGCAAAGTTTCCGACGGCGTTGCCCGCATCAAGCTTGGGATGGCGGGCGAGCTGCGGCTCGGCAACATCGATGCCAAACGCGACTGGGGCCACGCGCGCGACTACGTTCAGGCGATGTGGATGATGCTTCAGCAGGAAAAAGCCGACGATTACGTTATCGCCACCGGGCGCACGACGACGGTCCGCGATATGTGCCGCATCGCCTTCGCTCATGTCGGGCTCGATATGAACGCGCATGTGGTGGTCGATCCAAAATTGTTTCGTCCGGCGGAAGTCGAAGTGCTGCTTGGAAGCCCGGCCAAGGCAAAAGAGAAGTTCGGCTGGACACCGAAAACCAGCCTCGAAGACCTGATCACCGAAATGGTCGATGCCGACATGGCGCGGCTGAAGCCCTCCTCCTTTTAGCGCCGCTCCGCCATGGCTGCTTTGCCCGGACCCGTTCTGATCACCGGCGGCGCGGGCTTCGTCGGCCGGCATCTGACGCGCGCCGTTCTGGAGGCTTGGCCGCAGGCGCAAATCCACTGGTTCTCGCGCGACGAGGGGAAGTGCGCTTCATCTCAGGCGGACGATGCGCGCGTCTTCGCGGTCACCGCGGACCTCGGCGACGAGGCGGCGGTTGAGGCCGCCGTTAAAGCGGTTCAGCCGGCCATCGTCCTGCATCTTGCGGCGCAATCCTCGGTGGCGCAGTCGGGCAAAGCGGCCGCGGAGACCTGGAAGGCCAATGTTGTCGGCAGTTATAATCTTGCCGCCGCCATCGCCGGCGCGGCGCCGGGCGCGAATTTGATTTTCGCCGGCAGCGCTGATGTCTACGGCCTCGCCTGCAATGCGGGCGACGTGACGGAGGAAACCCCGCCGCAGCCGCAAAATGTCTATGCCCGCTCCAAACTTTCCGCCGAGGCGGTTTTGGCGGACGTGCTGCCTTCCTCCGCCCGGCTGGTGACGCTGCGTCCCGCCAATCACACCGGGCCCGGGCACGACGAGCGTTTCGCTCTGCCCTCGTTTGCGGCGCAGATCGCGCGGATTGAAGCGGGGCTTCAGCAGCCGGTTCTCGAAATCGGCAATCTCGACGTTTTCAGGGATTTCCTCGATGTGGCGGATGTCACGGACGCCTATGTGGCGGTTATCGCCGGCTTGGCGGAACAGCCAGGGCGCGCGCTCTACAACATTGGATCGGGCCGCGCGCATTTGCTGCGCGGGCTGCTTGACGCAATGCTGTCGCGCGCCAGCCAAAAAATCGAAGTCAGGATAAGCCCTGATCGATGGCGGGAAAACGATGTTCCGCGCGTCTGCGTCCGTCCGGAGAAACTGGCCTCGGCCACCGGCTGGAGCGCCCGCCGCGACATGGATTTCATGACCGCGCGGCTGTTGGATTATTGGCGCGCGAGGGTCGCCGCGGGGCAGGGCGGGGGCTAGCCTGTCCGCTTGCTTTCCTGCGCCTTCGCCGCGTTCCACAACGCGTCCATCTCTTCCAAGGACGAGGTTTCCGGCGCCTTGCCGCGCTTGGCCAGTTCCGCCTCGATAAACGCAAAACGGCGCTCAAATTTAGCATTTGTCGCGCGCGCCGCAGCCTCCGGATCGGCGTTCACGTGCCGGGAAAGATTGACCGCCGCAAACAACAGATCTCCAATTTCACCGGCGATTTCGTCCCGCGGCGCGCCAGCCTCCATTGCCGCCTCGATCTCGTCGGTCTCCTCGCGGATTTTGGCGAGCACCTGGCGCGTGTCGTTCCAATCGAACCCGACAGCGGCCGCTTTCTGCTGGAGTTTGAGCGCCCTGGTGATGGCGGGCAGGGGGGCCGGCACGCCGGACAAGGCGCCGGTCAGGTGTTGTTCCGGCGGCAGTCCCGCCGCCGCGCGAGCCGCCCGCCGCTCAGCTTTTTCAGCGGCTTTGATTTCGCTCCACAATTTCGTGACCGCATCAGGCGACATTTCCCGCGCATCGCCAAAGACATGGGGATGCCGCCGGATCAGTTTCGAAGTGACCGCATGGACGACGCCGCCAAAATCAAAATGGCCTTTCTCGCGCGCCATTTGCGCATGAAAGACCACTTGTAAAAGAAGATCACCCAGTTCGTCCTGGAGGTCCGTCAGATCGCCCCGATCAATCGCATCGGCCACTTCATAGGCCTCCTCGATTGTGTAAGGCGCGACGGATGCGAAATCCTGTTCAAGGTCCCATGGGCAGCCGGTGCCCGGCGCGCGCAGCGCCGCCATAATGTCGATCAGGCGCTGGATGTCGCGCGAGGGCTGCATGGGGACCTTCATCCGCACAAAAAAAACGGCGGGGGGAACCGCCGCTTGTAACCGGTTTCGCGAAACAGCCGAAGCTCTGCTCTCAGAGCGAGATCGCCACGGCTTCACGGCCCTTTGGCGTATCAACGACGCGCATTTGCACCGCCTGCCCCTCGGCCAGGCTGGCGATGTTGGCGGGCCGCAGGATGGAAATGTGAATGAACACGTCTTTGCCGCCGTCATCGCTGGCGACAAAACCAAATCCCTTGGTCTCGTCAAACCATTTCACCTTGCCGGAGATTTCGATGGCGGAGGCGGGGTCCGGCGCGCGGCGGGCCGGGCGCGGGCTGTCGAACTGGCGGCGCGGCGCGGCGGCTTCATTGGAGGCCGAGGACAGATCGACTTCCACGACCCGGGATACCTGCGCGCCCTTCTGCCCTTGAGTGACCTGAACCTTCAGCTTGGCGCCGGGCGGCACGGATTCGTAGCCCGCCGATTGAAGGGCGCCGATATGCAGGAACGCATCGCCCGCGCCATTGCCCAGTTCGACGAAACCGAAACCCTTGTCGGTTTTGAACCATTTGACGACCGCATCAATCGACGCCACCGGCATGCCGCTCGGCATCATCTCGGGGCTGGCGCCAAAGCCGCCGCCGAATGGCTGGCGGGGCGGCGGGCGCGAGGCGCGGCTGTCAAAGGACGCCGGGCCTTCATCATCGTCGAAGCCGCGTTTGCGCGGACGAAAATCTTTGCCTTTGCTCATGTTGCCGCTCGTCTCCGCCGAACTCACTTCTTCACTGCCGTCCATTGCGCGGCGCTCAGGGAAAACTCACCGTTCCCCAAGCGCAAAAAGCGGGCGGAGCATCGCTCCGTCCGTCATTCCGTCCAGATATCAAGCCGTATGGGCCGCAACTAAAACCGCCGTCAGTGTGTGCGCTTTAGAAAGTAACAGCAAGACGCCAGCGTTGGCTATCGAAATTATGGCTTCTGTGAGGAATTTTGTAAATTTAATTCAATGCGGACATTGGGGCGCAGGCCCTCCGGGAACCCTGGGCGATACCCATCTGCGATTCGCATAATCAATATTATGGAACTTAAATATGCCGATACCGAAGGCCTGAAATAATCATATTTGTAGCTATATCAGCATTTTACGGCATTTTTTTTCCAAACAATCTCAAAGATGAATCCGCATTCCATCATAGGCAACCGTCACGTGGTCAGGCAGTTTGCCGCCAAGCCTCTGGTAATCGAGATCGCTGGCGAGGTTGGTCAGAATAGCCCGGCGCGGCGCCAGCCTTTCGATATGCGCCAGCGCGTCGGCAAGCGAGAAATGGGTGGGATGCGGCGTTTCGCGCAGAGCATCGATGATCCAAAGGTCGAGGTTTTCGAGATTCGCCAAGCTTTCCGGCGGGATGAATTTCACGTCTGGCGTGTAAGCGGCAGCGCCAAAACGAAAGCCAAGCGCATCGATTTCGCCATGGTTCAGCCGGAACGGCATGGCCGCCAACCGTCCGCCCGGCCCATCGATGCCGCAGACCTGACCGGGGCTAAGCCGACGCTCGCGCAACAGCGGCGGGTAAACGCTGCCTGGCGGGGTTTCAAACATATAGCCGAAACTGGCGCGCACGGCTGCGGCGGTCGGCGCGTCCATGTGCATGTCGAGCAGCGCGCCCGAGGAAATCGCCAGCGGGCGCACGTCGTCGATCCCATGGGTGTGATCGGCATGGGGATGGGTCATCAGGATGGCGTCGAGGCGCGTCACGCCGGCGTCTAAAAACTGTTCCCGCAAATCGGGCGAGGTGTCGATCAGAACCGTGGTGACCCCGCCAGGCCCGGCCTGCTCCGCCAGCAGCGAACAGCGCCGCCGGCGGTTGCGGGGATTGGCGGGATCACACGCGCCCCAGCCCTGGCCGACGCGCGGAACCCCCGCCGAGGAACCGCAGCCAAGAATTGTAAGCGTCAGGCTCACGGGCCGGCCGGCGGCATTTTGGAGAAAAGGCGCAGCACGTTCGCTGTGGTGGCGGCGGCCATTTCAGCGGCGCTGACGCCTTTGACGCCGGCGAGAGCCGCCGCGGTGTCCGCCACATATGCCGGCTCATTGCGCTTGCCGCGGTGCGGCGTCGGCGCGAGAAACGGCGCGTCGGTTTCGACCAGAATGCGGTCCATCGGCACATCGCGCGCGATATCGCGCAGTTCGCCCGAGTTCTTGAAGGTCACGACACCCGAAAACGAGATCGTCAGCCCGAGCTCCAGCCCGGCCATCGCCAGCGCCCGGCCGGAGGTGAAACAATGGAGCAGGGCCTTGAAAGCCCCCTTCCCCATTTCATCGCGCAGAATGCGCTCCATGTCAGCGTCGGCATCGCGCGAATGGATCACCAGCGGCAGACCTGACCCGCGCGCGGCCGCGATATGCGTCCGGAACACGCGCTCCGCGATATCGCGCGGGCTTTTGTCATAGTGATAATCGAGCCCGGCCTCGCCGATGGCGATACAGCGGGGATGCGCGGCGAGCGCGGCGATCTCTTCGCAGGTTGTGTCCGGCTCCTCATGGGCGCGGTGCGGATGGGTGCCGACACTGAACCAGACATTGTCAAACCGCTCGGCAATGGCGCGATAGGCGTCGTAGCGCTGGATATGCGTTGAAATCGTGATCATGCGCCCAACCCCGGCGGCGGCGGCGCGGGCGACCACCGCGTCAAGCTCGGGGGCGAACTGCGGAAAATCCAGATGGCAATGAGAATCGATCAGCATCAGCTTTTGGCAGCGCCGGGCGCGCCCTCCTCCGCTTCAACGTAACGCGGGAATATCGGCTCGGGCGCGGGCAGCGCGGTG
>JANYFM010000163.1 GCA_025362655.1 Hyphomicrobiales bacterium
CGGGCCGCCCGGTGGGCGCCTATGAGATGATCGACAGGGTTGCGGCCTCCACCGGCAAGCGCCCGGCGCCGGTTTCGGTCTACCGGGCGCTGGATTTTCTGGTTGAGAACAGCCTCGTGCACCGCCTCGCCTCGCGCAATGCGTTTATGGCCTGCGCCCATGGCCACAACGCGCGCGACCCCGTCGTTTTTCTAATCTGCGACAGTTGCGGCGCGGTAAGCGAGGCGACCTCCGCCGGCATCAGCCGCAGCCTCGCAGCGCTTGCCGCCGGCGCCGGTTTTTCGTCACGCGCCCACGTCATCGAACTCGCCGGCGCCTGCGCGAAATGCAAAGCGGCTTCCCCGGCTTGACCGCCCCGCCGGGGCGCGGCACTTGTCGCGGACGATAGATTGAGGCTCCCGGCGCCATGACCCCAGACATCCCGCTGCCCCGCGAGGCTGACCCCTGCGGCCCCGCCCCGCGCCATCGCACCGTCGGCGTGCGCGTCGGCGCGGGCAAAGGCGCTGTGATGGTCGGCGGCGGCGCGCCGGTTGTGGTGCAATCCATGACCAACACAGACACCGCCGACATTGACGCCACGGTGCGCCAATGCGCGGCGCTGGCCCGCGCCGGCTCAGAAATCATCCGCATCACCGTTGACAGGGAAGAGGCCGCTGCCGCCGTGCCGCATATCCGCGACCGGCTCGTCAAAATGGGCGTCATTTCGCCTCTCGTCGGCGATTTTCATTACAACGGCCACACGCTGCTGGCGAACCATCCCGCCTGCGCGGAGGCCCTCGACAAATACCGCATCAACCCCGGCAATGTCGGCTTTGGCGGCAAAAAAGACCGCCAATTCTCCGCCATCGTCGAACAGGCGGCCAAGCATGGCAAAGCCGTGCGCATCGGCGCCAACTGGGGCTCGCTCGATCAGGAATTGCTGACAGCGCTGATGAACGCGAACGCCCAATCGGAAAAGCCGCTCGACGCCGGCGCCGTCACCCGCGAGGCCATGGCGCGCTCCGCGATCTGGTCCGCCAAGCGCGCCGAGGAGATCGGCCTGCCGCAAAACCGCATCATCCTCTCGGCGAAAGTCTCCGCCGTGCAGGGGCTCGTCACCGTCTATCAAATGCTGGCCGCGCGCTGCGATTACGCGTTGCATCTGGGCCTGACCGAGGCGGGCATGGGCTCAAAAGGCATCGTCGCCTCCGCCGCCGCCATGGGCGTTCTTTTGCAGCAGGGCATCGGCGACACCATCCGCGTCTCGCTGACGCCTGAGCCGGGCGGCGACCGGACCGTCGAGGTCACCGTCGCGCAGGAATTGCTGCAAACCATGGGCTTTCGCACCTTTGTGCCGCTGGTCGCCGCCTGCCCCGGCTGCGGGCGCACAACTTCAACGGTGTTTCAGGAGCTGGCGCGCGACATCCAGAACCATATCCGCGATGAAATGCCCGGCTGGAAGACACGTTACCCCGGCGTCGAGGCGCTCAACGTCGCGGTCATGGGCTGCATCGTCAACGGCCCCGGCGAATCCAAACACGCGGATATCGGCATCTCCCTGCCCGGGACCGGCGAAACCCCGGCGGCGCCCGTTTTCATCGACGGCAAAAAAGCCCTGACCCTGCGCGGCCCGGCCATCGCGGACGAGTTCAAAGCGCTGGTGGCGGGCTATATCGAGAAGCGGTTTGGAGCGGGGGCGGCGCGTTAGCCCCGCCTCATATCAGCCCCGCCGCGATATTGATCGTCAGAGCCAGCACCGTCGTGTTGAAAAAGAACGATAGCACGCAGTGCGCCAGCGCGACACGGCGCATCGGCCGTGTGGATATCTGCACGTCCGCCGTCTGCGAAGCGACGCCGATCACAAAAGCGAAATAGAGAAAGTCGGAATAGTCAGGCTGTTTCACGCCGGCGAAAATCAGCCCCCCGCGCAGCTCGGGCGGCAACTCCTTCTCGGATGCGCGTTCAACAAAAAACTCATGCGCATAATGCTGCGCGAACACCACATGAATAAAAGTCCAGGCGGTTACGATGGTCGCCGCCGAAAGCCCGACATGCAGCGTGCGGATCAGCCCGTGCATATCCTTCACCAGCGCCAGCTGCGCGACGATGGCGACAATGCTCGCGATGGCGGCGACGATGGTCAGCAGCAGCACAACGAAACGGCTCTCGTCCGAGACAACCGCCCGCCGGCGGATCGTCTGTTCGCTGGAGCGGGCCATCATTTCCGCGGCGGCGGCGAGGTAGCCGAGAATCGCCACGTTCCAAGCGAGCAGCGCCCGCGTTGAAAGCTGCCAGTCATCCGGCAGCGCGAAAAACAGCGCCAGCCCGATGACAGCGCATATGAGCAGCCGGGGGCGCGCCACAAAATGGCGCAGCACCCGGTGCCGCTGGAATAACATCGACTCTAGCATGCCGCCTCCGGGCTGTTTCTAGTGATTGCGCGCGGCGGTGAACCGCGCCGCAGCCTCCAGCCCATGCGCCCGCGCGCCGAAAGGCGCAAGCGCCGTGACGGCCTGCCCCGTCAGCGCGGCCAGCCGCGCCTTCGCTCCGGGCAGACCCAGCGCCGACACTAACGTCGCTTTGTTGCGGGCTGCGTCTTTGCCTGCCCGCTTTCCGAGCGCGGCCCCATCGCCTTCCGCGTCGAGAATATCATCGGCGACTTGAAAGGCCGCGCCCAGCGCCCGTCCGTAAGCCGCGAGCGCCGCGCGCTCAGCATCCGGCGCCTGCGCGAAAATGGCGCCCGCCTCGACCGAAAAGCGGATCAACGCGCCGGTCTTCATGGCTTGCAGCCGCTCGATGGCGGCTCGCTCCAGCGGCTGGCTGGCTGCTTCCGCCGCCAGATCAAGCGCCTGCCCGCCGGCCATGCCGCCGGGTCCGCCCGCGCGGGCAAGGCCGAGGCACAATTGGGCGCGTACCCCGGCGTCGGCGTGGGTGGCAGGGTCAGCCAGCACGTCAAACGCCAAAGTCAGCAGCGAATCTCCCGCCAGAATAGCGGTCGCTTCATCAAAAGCCCGGTGCACCGTCGGCCGGCCGCGGCGCAGATCATCGTCGTCCATGGCCGGCAAATCGTCATGGGCCAGCGAATAGCAATGCAGCATCTCGATGGCGCAGGCGGCCCGCAGCGCCCCCTCATTATCAGCGCCGCAAAGCCGCGCCGCCTCCAGCGTCAAAAACGGCCGCAGCCGCTTGCCGCCGCCCAGCGCCGCGTGGCGCATCGCCTTGAACAGCCGTTCCGGGCGATAAACCTCGCCGGGCAAAGGCTCGCCGGCGAGCAGCTTGCCAAGAGCCTCCTCAACCCGTGCCGCGCAGGCCGCCAGCCGCGCCTCAAAATCATCCGGGGAATGGAGCGGATCGGTCAAAGCGCATGCCCGAAGGAAGGGAAACCCGCCTTGCCCGACCGGCATGGATCGGTCAAGGCTCGGGTTGTTGGCGAATAACGCGGGAAAGCAATGCCGGGCGTCCTCACCCTCATGAAGCGCATCCTGCGCTGGCTGATTTGGATGCTGGGCGGGCTGGCTTTGGCCCTGCTGGGGCTGCTGGCCCTGTGGAGCTTCGCCCCGCCGGTCTCGACGCTGATGGCCGCGCGCCTCGTCACGTTTCAGCCGATGCAGCGCGTCTGGACGCCGCTGGCGCGCCTTTCCCCGCATCTCATCGCCTCGGTGATCGCCTCTGAGGATGGGCAATTCTGCCGTCACCGGGGCGTCGATTGGGCCGCCCTGCGCGATGTCGTCAGCGAGGCCGGAGCCGATGGCCCGGCCCGCGGCGCCTCGACGATTTCCATGCAGACGGCGAAAAACCTGTTTCTTTGGCCGGGCCGCTCCGCGGTGCGCAAAGCGCTGGAAATCCCCCTTGCCATGGCTTTGGACCGCCTGTGGGGCAAAAGACGGGTGATTGAGGTCTATCTCAATATCGCCGAATGGGGCGAGGGCACCTTTGGCGCGGAGGCGGCGGCGCGGCGATATTTCAACAAATCCGCCGCCGATTTGACGCCCCGCGAGGCGGCTCTGCTGGTCTCCGCCCTGCCTAACCCGTTCCGCCGCGATCCCGCAAAGCCCGGTGTCATTCAAAACCGCGTTGCCGGCATCGTCATGCGCCGCGCGGCGCGGGACGGGGGCTGGCGCGATTGCGGTATACCAAGGGCTCTATGAATTGACCTGTGGTCAATTATGTAGTTGACACACCACGGAAGGCGTGCTAGCTTTCGAATCAAGGAGTTAGCTATGTCCGCCCTTTCGAAAGCCTACTTCCACGACGAAGCCGCCGCCTTCGCGCACCTTGAAAGCGTGCTGTGGCCGGATGGCCCGGTCTGCCCTCATTGCGGCTCAATGTCTGGAAAGCATTACGACCTTGGCAAAACCCGCCTTGGTCTTCGCAAATGCTCGGAAAAGGAATGCCGTAAGCAATTCACGGTGAAAGTCGGCACGGTGTTCGAGTCCGCCCATATCCCGCTGAACAAGATGCTTCAGGCGGTCTATCTCCTGACTTCCAGCAAGAAGGGCATCAGCGCGCACCATCTTCACCGCATTCTGGAAATCCAGTATAAGTCGGCGTGGTTTCTGGCGCACCGCATCCGCGAAGCCATGCGCGACGGTTCCCTGTCCCCGCTTGGTGGCGAAGGCATGACCGAGGAGAGCGACGAGACGATCATCGGTCGCCAGGAGGGTTCACCCCCGCGCCGCGAGCGCAAGGGCCAGCGCGCCTTGAACGGCAACCAAGTCCGAAATATCGTTATGACGCTGGTCGAGCGCGGCGGCTC
>JANYFM010000184.1 GCA_025362655.1 Hyphomicrobiales bacterium
CGAGCGGATCGCGAAGAAAACCTATCTTCGCGCCGGGCTTTATCCCAACGCGATCTTCGACGCGCATATGGAGAAATGCCGCGCGCGGGGCTGGCGGGCTTTCTCCATCGCCGCCGGGCACGACGTGATGGCGGACGCGCCCCGCGAACTGGCGGACGCGCTGGAGGCGGCGGCGTGACCCACCACGCTACTGCGCCGCCACCAAAACCTCCGCCTGCCGCAAGTCGACGCTGACGAGCTGTGACACACCGCGCTCGGCCATGGTGACGCCGAACAAGCGGTCCATGCGCGCCATGGTGATGGGATTGTGGGTGATGGTGACGAAGCGCGTGTCGGTCTTTTTGCGCATCTCCTCCAGCAGATCGCAGAAGCGCTCGACGTTGGAATCGTCCAAGGGGGCATCGACCTCGTCGAGCACGCAGATCGGCGAGGGATTGGTCAGGAACACAGCGAAAATCAGCGACATCGCCGTCAGCGCCTGCTCGCCGCCCGAAAGCAGCGTCATGGTCGTGGGCTTTTTGCCCGGCGGTTTGGCGAGGATTTCAAGGCCGGCCTCCAGGGGATCGTCGGATTCAACCAGTTGAAGCTCCGCGGCGCCGCCGCCGAACAGGGTTGAGAACAGTTCCTTGAAATGGCCGTTGACCACATCGAAGGCGGCGAGCAGGCGCTCACGGCCCTCGCGGTTGAGATTACCGATGGCGCCGCGCAATTTGCGGATGGCTTCGGTCAGTTCGTCGCGCTCCCGAATGATTTGCGCCTGTTTGCCTTCGACATCGCCAAGCTCCTCGTCGGCGCGCAGATTGACCGCGCCGAGCCGCTCGCGGTCCTGTTTGAGGCCCTCAAGCTTGCGCTCAATAATATCCAGCCCCGGCAATTCATCATCCGGCTTTACCTGCGCCAGCGCCCCCAGCGCATGGGGCTCGCATTCGAGTTCGCTGGCGATGGAACGCTCAATCGCCTCATGGCGCGAGCGCAGCCCCTCAAGACGCGCCTCGCTGCGGGCGCGCTCCTCGCGGATTTGGCTCATCGCCTCCAACGCGGCGCGGGCGAGCTTGTCGGCCTCGGCCAATCCGGTTTCAGCGCCGGCTCTGCGGTCGGCGGCCGCTTTGCGTTTTATTTCGGCGGCTTCCACCTCGTTCAGCAGCGCGCGGCGGCGGGCGAGGAACAGTTCCGGCGCCCCGGCAAGCTGCTCCATCTCGCCCTGGGCTTCGCCGATGCGGGTTTCAAATTCCTGGATTTGCGTGGTCGCATTGCCGCGCCGCCCGTCCCAGGATTGCCGCTCGATGGCAATGGCCTGGCGCCGGCGCTCACGCGCTTCCGCATCGCGAACGAGGCCTTGAACAGCGGCGCGGGCCTCAGCGGCGTCAGCGCGCTCCTGGCCCGTTGCGGCGCGGGCGCGGTCGAGCCGTCCCACAAGCTGCTGCGCGGGAGCGAGATCGGCCAGCGCTTTCTCCGAAGCGAGTTTTTTCTGGCCTGCTTCAACATGGGTCTGTCCAAGGCGGGCGGCCGCCTCGGCGAGTGCGGAAAGGCGTGACACCACCTGAGCGCGGCGGCGCTCCAGCGCGGCGGATTTGTCGCGCGCCCCGGCAACATTTCGCGCGGCGGCGCGCGCCTGCTGGCGAATGTCCGCCTCAGCCGCGGCGGCGGCGCGCAACGCCAGCATGTGGCGCTCAGCCTCCGCCTTGACCGCATCCGCTTCGACACGGGCTTTTCCGGCTTCGAGGGTCAAATCGCCAAGGCGGTTTTTTTCCACCAATCGGCGGGCGGCGGGCGTCGGCGCCTCGGCGGCGGCGACAAAACCGTCCCAGCGCCAGAGATCGCCCTCTTTGGAGACAAGGCGCTGGCCGGGTTTCAATAGTTTTTGCAGCGCGGCGCCGTCGGCGCGCAGCACAATGCCGATTTGCGCGAGGCTGCGGGCCAGCGCCGCCGGAGCTTTCACGTGGGCGGCAAGCGCGGTGACGCCGGGCGGCAGGGCCCCATCGTGAGAGGCGTCGCCGGGCGCCGCCCAATGGGCCGGCGCGGAAGCGTTGGTGGAAGCGTCGAGATCGTCGCCCAGCGCCGCGCCCAGCGCCGGCTCATAGCCTCGAACGACGGTGATTTCCTCAACGACGGGCGGCCACAGATCGCTGGCCGCATGGGCGAGCAAATTAGTGAGTGTGCGGGTTTCGGTTTCGAGACGCTGGGCCTTGCGCTCGGCATCCGCAAGCGGGCCGCGCATGCGCGCGTCGGCGTCGCGCGCCAGAGCATGCGCCTCCTCGGCGGCGAGCACGGCCTCCTCGGCATGGGCCGCCTGTTCCAGCGCGGTCTCCAGCGCCCCGGCGGCCTCTTGCATTTCGTCTTCGGCGCCCTCCCCGGCCTTGAGCGCCGCGAGTTCCGCTTCAACCGCGGCGAGTTCGCCGGTGAACCGCAGATGGCGCTGCGTCTCCTCGCGCACCGCCTGTTCGAGCGATGCGCGGCGGGCGTTCATATCGGCCAGGGCGCTCTGGGCTTCGGCGAATTTGCGTTCGGCTTCCGCAAGGCGCCCTTCGGCATCGGCGAGTTTTTCCTTGGCGCCGAATTCAGCCCCGGCGGAGGCTTCAGCCTCATCGGCGAGCTGCAAGCCCTCCGCTTCGAGCTTTTCCAGCACGCCGGCGGCGTCGGCGATCAGCGCGGTTTCGCGGGCGAGATCGCGGGTCAGCTGGGCGAGGCGGCGCTCCAATTCGGAGACGCGCTCCTTCGCGCGCTTTTCCTCGCCGTCAAGCTGCTCGCGGGCGATCATCAAGCGTTGCAGCCCGGCGCCGGCTTTGGCCTCCTCATCGCGCAAAGCCGGCAGGCCATAGGCGGCGACCGCCTGAAGCCGGGCCGCCTCGGCCTGATGCAGCGCGCGTTCGGCGGCGTCGCGCACATCCGCTTCGAGTTTGCGTTCGGCTTCGGCGAGACCGCGCGTGCTGTCGCGGTGGGCGATGTGATAGAGCAGCGCCTCATTGCGGCGGATGTCGGCGGCAAGCCCCTTGTAGCGCGCCGCCTGTTTGGCTTGGCGGCGCAGACTGTCGGCCTGCGTGTCGATCTGTTTCAGCACGTCCTCAAGGCGCCCCAGATTGTCCTCGGCGGCTTTGAGGCGAAGCTCCGCCTCGTGACGGCGCGAATGCAGGCCGGCGATCCCCGCCGCCTCCTCGAGAATACGGCGGCGCTGCTGCGGCTTGGCGGAGATGATTTCGCCGATTTGGCCCTGGCGCACCATTGCCGGGGAACGCGAGCCGCTGGAAGCGTCGGCGAACAGCAATTGCACGTCGCGGGCGCGCACTTCCTTGTTATTGATCCGGTAGACCGAGCCCTCATCCCGCTCGATGCGGCGCGACACCTCAAGCACCTCGGCATCGTTGAAAGCGGCGGGCGCGCCGCGGTCCGAATTGTCGAGGGTCAGCGTGACTTCGGCAATATTGCGCGAGGGGCGCCCGCCGGAGCCGGAGAAAATCACATCGTCCATGCCGGAGGCGCGCATGGATTTATAGGAACTCTCTCCCATCACCCACCGGAGCGCCTCTACGAGATTGGACTTGCCGCAGCCGTTGGGGCCGACAACGCCGGTCAGGCCGGGTTCAATATGAAACTCGGCGGGCTCGCAGAAGCTTTTGAATCCGACAATGCGAAGCCGGTCGAATTTCATGGCGATAGGCTCCTGAACACGCGCGGTTTTCCGGCCGAATCAGCTGCGGAGCGCCGCCCGGATCACCGCGCAGAGCGCCACAGGGGCGCGGCGGGCGCAAGCATAAAGCGCCAATATCCTGTGTGAAACCGGGCAATTGCGCCGGTCAGCTCTTCAGCAGAGGCTCCAGATGCCTGTCCAGTTCGTCGGGCGTGATGGAGCCCGAGACTTTCTTGCCGTTTATGAAAAAAGTCGGGGTCGAATCAACGCCGAATTTCTGACCGCCTCGGTCACGCACTTGGTTGACGTTGTCATAGAGCTTCTGGTCCTTGAGGCAGGCGTCAAACGCCTCCTGCGCCATGCCCGTCTGTTTGGTCAGGCTCACGAGCCCCTGCAACGGCTTGTCGGCAAAGGCCCAGATTTTTTGCTGGGCGAACAGCAGATCGACCATGGCGTCGCGTTTGTCGCCGGAGCAGCGCGCCAGCATGAAGGCGGCTGTGGCCAGCGGGTCAAAGGGGAATTCGCGCAGGGTGAAGCGCACTTTGCCGGTGTCGATGTATTTGCTTTTCAGCGACGGCATGGTCTCGGCGTGGAAATGCGCGCAATGCGGACAGGTCATCGAGGCGTATTCGATGATGGTCACCGGCGCGTCCTTGGAACCCAGCCAAATGTCGGGGAGCGCGCTCTCCGCCATCAATTCGGCCACCGGCGGACCGGCGGCCTGGGCGCGGGCCCCGCCCCCCGAACCGGGCATGACAAAGCCGGCGCCGGCAAGGGTCAGGCCGGAGGCTGCGGCCAATTCGAAAAACTGCCGGCGGCTGCGGATCAACGGCCCGCGGCTGCGAATCAAAAGGCTCGTCATGGTGTCCTCAATGGCGATTTGGGCGGCTAATTGATCGCCCCGGAAATCAGAACCGCTGTTTCTGGGGGGAAAATGCGGCAGTTTCACGGGCAGCGCAAGACGGGGCGTGCTGATTGCCTGGGGATCACGGAGCGCGGCGCCCGGAAAGCACGCGCCCGCCGAGACGGATCAACGCATTCTGAAGCGCTTCGTCGCCGATTTCGCCCAGCATGGCAGCGGCGGCTGCCTCGGCGCTTGGATCGCGGGGCGGAGGCGCTTTTTTTGGAACGGCGGCGCGTTCCAGCGGACCCTGGCGCAGCGCGACACGCCCGATGCAGCGCCAGCCCAGATGGCGGTTGATCCGCTCCACAAGCAGCGGGGCAACGTGCTGAACCTCCAGCGCAAACGCGCCCTCGACGCGCAACACGAGGACGGCGGGCTCGCTTGGCGCGCCGGGCGGGGTTTTCGCGCCCCGGGCGGGCCATTGTATTTTGATCGGCTCACAAACAGCGACGAGGCGCTCGCCGGCGATTTCGTCCCAATGAAGCAGAATATCCGCCTCGCCAAAGCCGTTTTTGGCCAGCGCCGGGCTCATGGCCTGATTGACAAAGTCTGCGAGCGGACGCGGCCAGGCGCGGTTTTTTCCAGGCGGCCTCATGCGGGCGGGTAAAGTTTTTTAAGCCGGCGCTTCATTTCGGCGGGCTTAACGTCCTCGATATGGGTCTGCACCATCCAGACATGGCCGAATGGGTCCTCAATCACAGCGGTGCGGTCGCCGTAAAACTCGTCGGCGGCGGGGCGCACCACGCGGCTTCCGGCCTTGAGCGCGAGGGCCAGGGTGGCATCGACGTTTTTAACGTAGATTTGGATCGACACGGAGGCGCCGCCTATGGTGATGGGGCCGACAATGTCCATCTCGGGGAATTCGTCAGAGATCATAATCAGGCTGTTGCCGATCCGCATTTCCGCATGGCCGAGGCGGCGATCCGGCATATCGAGGCGAAGGCGTGTTTTGGCGCCGAAAACATGGGCGTAAAACTTCATCGCCTCATCCGCGCCGACGCAGCGCAGATAGACGCTGACCCGGGGATAATTGTCCGGCACAGGCTTGACGCGCGGCGCGCGTTTCGGCGCCGCGGCTTTGATTTTCGCAGGCGTTTTTTTCGCGGCTTTAGCCATAGCGGCTCCTGTTGAATAATTCGCCGGTCCGGCCATGGCCCGATGACCGCGCCGCCGCTATGAGGGGACATGGTACGCGACACGCCTCCTCCTGCAAAGCGGCCCGGCGCGCGCGCGCTGCTGGCTTGGTACGACCGCAGCGCGCGGGCGCTGCCGTGGCGCGCGGGGCGCGGGCAAACCGCCGATCCCTATGCGGTCTGGCTGTCGGAAATCATGCTGCAGCAGACCAATGTGACAACGGTCAAACCATATTACGAAAAATTCCTGGCGCTCTGGCCGCGCGTCGAAGACCTCGCCGCCGCGCCGGTTGAGGCTGTCATGCGGGCCTGGGCGGGCCTTGGCTATTATTCGCGGGCGCGCAACCTGCATGCCTGCGCCATCCTGGTGGCGCGTGATCACGGCGGCGCCTTTCCCGGCGGCGAGGAAGCCCTTCGCGCGCTGCCGGGCATCGGCGCCTATACAGCGGCGGCGATCACGGCGATTGCTTTTGGCCGGCGCGCCGTGGTCGTGGACGGCAATGTTGAGCGTGTGGCCGCGAGGCTTTTCGCCATCGGGACGCCGATGCCCAAAGCCAAGGCGCTGGTGCGCGCGGCGATGGAGGAAATCACCCCGCGTCAGCGCGCCGGGGATTTTGCCCAGGGCATGATGGATCTGGGCGCGACCCTCTGCTCGCCGAGGAGCCCGGCTTGCGGGAAATGCCCCTTCGCGGACACCTGCGCCGCGCGCTTGCGGGGCGAACAGGAGCGGTTTCCGGTCAAGGCGCCGAAGAAGGCAAGGCCACACCGCAAGGGCGCTTTATTTTATCTGGAGCGCGCCGACGGCGCCGTGCTGGTGCGCACGCGCGCGCCGCGCGGGCTGCTCGGCGGCATGACTGAATTTCCGGGCACGGCGTGGGATGCGGAATTGGATGCCGAGACCGCGCCGGCGCAGGCGCCGCTGAAGGCGCCATGGCGGCGGCTGCCAGGCCGTGTCGAGCATGTGTTCACGCATTTTTCGTTGGAGCTGGCGGTGTTTGCCGCGCGTGTCCCCCGGGGAACGCCGGCGCCGGGGGATTGCCGCTGGACGCCGCAAAACGCGCTGGCCGGCGAGGCGCTGCCGAGCCTGATGCGCAAAGCGGCGCAACATGCGGCGGATTTCGCTCGCGCCGCGCCGCAAAGGAAAACATGATGGCGAAAGCGCCGAAGGCCTATGTTTTCGAGATCGCGGCGGACCATATCCGCGCCGGCTGGAACGGCCGCGCCGCCGTGCTTCCTTTCACGCGCGAGGATGGCGGACTGGTGGCGGTCGGGATCGACGGGCTGGAATGCTGGGAGGACGGCGCGGAGATTTCGCTGGCCGATCTTCAGCGATTGTTTGAACTCGTTGAGCGCGAATGCGGCGCGCGCGGGATTGAGGCGGAATTTGAGTGAACGGGCGCCGCCCGCCAATCGACAAACACAGCGCGGCCTGAAAGGATCGCGCTTACACAACGGAGACCCCCAATGGAGCCGCACAGCTTCAATCGCGCCGCCGAGGACCTTGGCAATATCACAGGGTTCGGCCATTCGAATTTTTGCGTGCCGGACCAGCGGCTGGCAACGCTGTTTTACGTCACCGCTTTGGGGCTGACGCGCGACCCCGCGATGATGACCGGCGTCGATAACATGTGGATCAATATCGGCGATGCGCAGTTTCATTTGCCGACCGGCGATGCGGTCATGGCGCCGGGGCTGATAACGGGCCTCGTGATGCCCGACCTTGAGGGTCTGCGCGGCCGCCTTGAAAGGGCGCGGGACCTGCTGGCGGGCACGGACTTCGCATTTTACGAAGAGGACGGCGCCATCGAGGCGTCATGTCCCTGGGGCAACCGCTTTCGCTGCCACGCGCCGGACGAGGCGCGTTTCGGCCGGCGCGTTTTAGGCATTGCTTACAGCGACTTCGAAATACCGCGCGGGCGCGCCGCCGCCATCGCGCGGTTTTACAAGGAAATTATGGGCGCCATCGCCGGCGTGGAGACAGGCGGCGGCCAAACTCTCGCGCGCGTATCCTGCGGCGGCCGGCAGCATCTGATCTTCCGGGAATGCGCCGATCCCAAGCCGCCCTGCGCGCTCCATCACGTGCAGATTTACGTGGCGGATTTTTCCGGACCTTATGAGCGGCTGGGGCGGACGGGACTCAAAATCGAGGAGAACGGACAGCATCAGTACCGCTTCTTCGGGATGGCGGATGCGCTGACGCGCGAGCCGCTTTTCACGCTGGATCATGAAGTGCGCTCCATGACGCATCCGATGTTCGGCCGCCCGCTCGTCAACCGCGATCCCGCGCAGAGCGCGCGCGGCTACCGCGCCGGCGGCGATTTCCACCACTGATTGAATTTGCAGAATGACCGCGCGCGCCGTGAGATTCGCCATTATTTTTTTAGCCGCCTGTCCCGCGGGCACGGCGCCGGCGGGCGCAATTCTGCTTTCAGAAACCAACGGCGAGGCGCGGCTTGCCGGCACGTTCGACAAAGACGATGAAAAGGTATTCGCCGAATTTCTCGCGAGACCGCGCGCCGCGCCTTTGCGCGTGCTGTGGCTCGACAGCCGCGGCGGCGCGATCCTGCCCGCCATCGCCATCGGCCTGATGACGCGCAAAGCCAGGCTGACAACGGCCACGCGCGCCGATGCGGCAACCTGCGACAGCGCCTGCACGCTGGTTTTCGCCGCGGGAGTCCGCCGCCATTACGTCAACGGCGCCAGCGTGTTTGAGGGCCTCTCGTCGCTGTCCGGGCTTGGCTTCCACGGCGCCAACATCCGCGGCGATGCTGTGCGCCCGACGTTGGCCAGCGACAAGGGCACGCGATTGATGAACGCCTATTACAAATTGATGGGCATGCCCGGCGCGGGAGAACTCGCGGCGCGCGCGGCGATCAACACGGTGTTCCGGCCGTCGGGGGCGACAGCGCTCAGGCTGCGGATTGCGACGGGGCTGGGAGAGCCTTAGAGGGCGCGCGGCGCCTCACCCGTAATAAATTCGCATCAGCCCGATTGTCAGCGCGCCCGATACGGGAGGCAGAATCAGCGACGACACCAGCCGCTTCCACGCGAAGCTCCAGCCCATCAGCGGGGCCTCGTAGATAATCAGCCGGTGCCAGGCCAGCAGCGACCAAGCGGTGATAAACGCCACAACCTGCGGCAGGCCGGCCCCCGATTGCAGCAGCACGACGACGACAGGAAACGCGAGGATGGGGCCGGAGGGCACAAAGCCGCCGATGGCGGACGCGATCAGCACGCCGCGCATGCCCGTCTCCGGGCCGAGCCAAAGCCCGACCGATTCCGCGGGAATGAGCTTGCCGACAAATCCGGCCAGCACCATCGCGACCGCC
>JANYFM010000186.1 GCA_025362655.1 Hyphomicrobiales bacterium
GGCGGCGCGCGCCGCCTGCGCCAGCAACTCCTGCAAAGCGCCGAACGGACACAGCCACCCGCAAAAAACGCCGCGCCCGAGAATCAACAGCGACACCAGCGTGTAAAGCGAGATCATCACAATCAGCGGCTCGGCAAGATAAAAACCGGCGGCAAAGCCGCGGAACGGCGCGAGCGTGTAATTCACAATATTAAGAATGGAAAGCTGCGCGCCGGCCTGCCATCCCAGCCAGACCAGCGTGAACAGCAGGAACGCGTTGCGCGTCCAGCGGTGCGCCGCGCGGCTTCGCGACAGCCGCGATTGGAACGCGAGGATCAGCGTGAGCGCCGCAAGCGCCGCTCCGAGCACGGCGATCTCAACCCGTCCGTCCCGCCAGGCCTCGGCCCAGGCGGGCAAGGGCTCAACGGCGGGCATCAGAATGTGCGCGGCGGGCAGAACATAGTCGAGCGGCAGCGCGATGGTTGTTTTGCCCGCGTCTGTTCCGGCATGGACCAGCACTTCAAGCCGCCAGGGTTTCAGCGGATCGAATGCGAACCCGCGGGGCACATTGAACAAAGCCGCGTGATCAAACGCGCGAATGCCGCCGCTGGGGCCGCCCGTGCCGAGGCGCTGATAGTCGGCGCCGGTGAATTGCGCCGCGCGCCCATCCTGCACGAGACGAAGACGGTCAAAAACATTGCCGGTCGCGGCCTTGTAGCGCTCATAGCCGAGAAAATCGTAAGGGCCGCGCGAGGCCACAACCAGAATGGGACCGTTGCGCCCGAGGGATTGAATGTAATCCTCGTAAGAGCGCCCGCCCAGCAGATTGCGTCCAATCATCGCCGGCGTGAAAAGTCCAGCCGCGAATTCGATGTAGACATCGCCCGGGATGACAGGCGCGACATCCAGCCTGCCGCCGGCGGCGCCCGCCTCGTCCAGCCTTTGAACGATCTCCCTAGCCAGAACGCGGCGTTCGACAATGGAGCCCTGCGCCGCGAGCTGCTCAAACGACATTACCCGGAAACCCTCGGTGTCGAGCGTGGGAACGCTGACCACGCGCTGGTCCACGCGGGCGCGCAGCACCAGCCTCGCCGCGTCGAAAACCGCGGCGCGCATGGCGCGGGCGCTGACGCTGGCTCCCGCGACAAAATCGGGCGGCTGCAATCCCGCATTGGGGCCGGCGGCGAGAGTGCCCGCATGTCGCCGCAAAAAGGTATCGAGCAGCGGCGCGCGCACGCGGTCGCCCATGATGTAGGGTTCGCGGTGATAGATGACTTTGGCGCCGGTGACGCGCCCGTCGATGCCGGCGCCGGCGATGACGTCGAAAGGAATGCTGGAATATCCGGGCGCCGCCAATATATCGAGCGTCGAGAAAACATATCCGGCGATGGAGCCATCGATGAAAACAGGCATGGCGGGCGGCGAGCCGCCTTCGGCGCCCAGCTTTTGCGCGCCGGGGAAGACTTCGGCGAGAACCTCCGGGGTCACGCGTTCCGCGAGGCCCTCCGCGCGCGCGTCCGCTGCTCCCGCGAAGGCAAAGAGGGCGGCGAAAGCCGCGCTTATCCAGCGCCCGCGCACCGCCCTCAGCCTGCCGGCACGGGCATGTCATGCACCTTCATCGCCAGCGCGACCGAGGTGTAATAGCCCAGCAGCACCAGCAGCTCCGCCTGGCTGTCGCGTCCCAGTGCCTTGGTGAGCGCCGCGAAACGCGTGTCGGTGAGTTTGCTTCCCGCAACGATCTCGGCGGCAAAAGCGTGCACGGCTTTCTCATGCGGGTCCGCGAGAGCGGGATCGCCGCCCGCGAGGATCGCATCAACCGCGGCGCGGCTCAGCCCGGCGTCCATGCCCTCGCGGATATGCGCGTGAATGACATAGGGCGAATCCCAGTGCCGGGCGATGACGAGGATGGCAATCTCAACCTCGCGGCGGCTCAGCGTGGAGCGCTTGTTCAAATAAGTGCCGAGCGATTCCATGCGCGAGGCGGCCTCGTGGCTGTGAATCCACACGCGGTAGGGCGCGAGGATGCGGCCGCGGCCGGCGACGAGTTGATCAAACACTTGTTTTTGCGCGGCGCTCATGGCTTCGGGCGCAATGTCTTCAAGGCGGCTCATGTCTGTCTCCCTTGCATCGGCGCACTATCGCATATTCCTCTAGCCGCGCCCGAGAAATGGCTGGCCGATGGGAAAGGCGAGGGCTTCAATCAGATGGGTCTGATCCGGCAGGCAGGCCATCAGCGTTGCGATGGCGGCGACATCCTCCGCTTTCATCGATTGCTCAGGCCCCCTGTCCGCCATGCCCGGCATAAGCTCGGTGACAGTGGCGCCCGGGTGCAAAATCGAAACAGTGATGCCGTGTTTGCGGCCGTCGAGGGCCAGCGCGCGCGTCATTCCCTCAAGGCCGAATTTCGACGAGGCATAGGCGATATTGTGCGGCCGGGGCGTTTTCGCGGATATGCTGCCGATGTTGATGATGCGGCCGCGCTTTTGCGCTTTCATGCGGATGAAGGCGGCGCGGCAGCAAAGAAACGCCGAAGTGAGATTGGCATCCATGACGTGGCGGAAGCGCTCAAGCGTGATCACCTCCGTCGGCGTGTGGTCAGCGATCCCCGCGGAGTTCACCAGAAGATCAACGCGGCCGAGTTTTGCGTCCGCGAAAGCGAAAAGCGCCGCCACTTCCGCCTCGACTGTCGCGTCGGCGGCAAATGCGAATGCGGTCCCGCCGGCGGCTTCGATTTCGCTTGCAAGGCCGGCAAGCCGGTCGGCGCGGCGCGCGGCGAGGACGACCCGGGCGCCCTCCGCCGCGAAGGCCCGCGCGCAGGCGGCCCCGATGCCGGAACTGGCGCCGGTGATGACGGCGGCGCGGTCTTTCAGGCGGCTCATGGGACACTCCGGCAATTCGGCATCAGCGTCAGCGCTTGCGGGCGAAGCCTTTCGAGAGCACGACTTCCAACGCGGCCGGCGATGTCAAATAGGCGATGAAACCGGCCGCGAGATCGAGCTGTTTCGAATCGGCCATGACGAAGCCGACATAGAGGTTCGTCAGGCGCAGCTCTTCAGGCAAAAGGCTTGCAAGCTCAAGGCCGGGGTCCTCCAGAATCTGCGTTGTCAGCAGCACGCCGATGTCCGCTTCGCCGGATTTCAGAGCCGCCGCGACTTCCGGAATACCTTTGACAAGGAGCGTTTTCTTTTCGATCTCCTCCGCCATCCCCCAGGACGGCGACCATTGGGCGATCATTTTGCCGAACATAATGCCGACGGAGGCGCCGGATTTTGGATCGGGATAAGCGATCGCGCGCGTTTGGGTCAGCGCCGCCTGCAACAGCTCCAGCGAGGTGGCGTTGGGTTTCGCGGCGCCTTTGCGCACAGCGAATGCGAGGCGCGCCTCGGCGAAATCCGCTTTGCTGGCGACGACCAGCTTCTTCCCGTCCAGCAAAGGCGCGAGCGCCTCCTGGGGTATCAGCCCGGCATCGAATGCCTCGCCCGCCAGCACGCGGTCCCGCAGGCCGCCGCCGGAAGTGTATTCGATTTTGACCTTCGCTCCGGAGGCTTTCTCGAAGCCGGGGATCAGCGCATTCGCGGCCGGCGCGGCGCCGCCGCCGGCGATGACCTTCAGCTCCGCCGCGCGGGGCTCCGCGCAAGCGGCCGCCGATGCGATAAGCGCGAGGGCGCCGAGGGCGGCAGCACGCATGAATTCCTCCCGTTGCCGCCGCGTCACGCGGCGATGCGTCATGGTTGGCGCGCCGGGCCGCGCGCGTCAAGGCGCGCCTATTCCTGCAACGTCACCCGCACGCTCCTGCCCTCCTCCCGCTCGGCGCGGC
>JANYFM010000217.1 GCA_025362655.1 Hyphomicrobiales bacterium
CAAAGCTTTTCAGGGTGCAGCAGTTTCGCGCCCATGGCGAGGCCGAGGCCATAGCCGAGCTGCGTTGTCTTGCCCCAGCCGATGTAAGAGAGCGGAGTGGTCGAGACCCAGAACGGCGAGAGCTGGTCGCGGGGCGATCCCGCGTCATGAGTGATGACGACATTATCGATATCGACGGCGCGATGCAGTTCCGCGATGACGCGGTAGGGCGTCATCGGTTTTTCACTCGAACCCAGCTTGTCGCGCCATTGCGCCATCCAGGGTTCGCGCACGGCGGCTATTTCCGCCGCCGCGGCGACCGCATCGCGCGGCGTTTTGATGCGGCCCTTCAAATCCTCCAGCAGCGCGCCCAGTGTCAACGCGGCATCGCCGAGCAGTCCGATGCGCGCCTCGATGTCTTTGTTGAGATGCTTCGGGTCGAGCGTCGCGTGAATGATGAATTTGCCCTTCGGCATGGTCACGCCGAAAGCCGTCTCGCCGAACGAGCAGCCAATTCCGAAGATGACATCGGCCTCATCAAGGAAATGCCGCACCGCGCGCGGCATCGCGGCGCCGCCGCTGCCGAGCGAAAGCGGATGATTTTCCGGAAAAGCCGATTTGCCCTCCAGCGACGTGCAGAGCGGCGCCGCCAGTAATTCCGCAAGCGCGCGCAGCTGCGGCCAGGCGCGGGCGTAATGCACGCCCTGCCCGGCGTAAATCACGAGGCGTTTGGCCCCCGCCATCGCCGCCGCCGCCTCGCTCACCGCCGCCGGGTCCGGCCCGTAGCGCGTCGCGATAACCGGCTTGTAATCGAAATTCTCAGGCGCATCCTCGCCCCACACGTCTTTGGGGATTTCAACCACGCAGGGCCCGCCGCGCCCGTTGCGCAATTGCGTGAACGCGCGGCGGAAAACGTTTGACACATCCGCGCCGGAGGTCAGCTGCTCCACAGACTTGGTGAAGGTGCCCATCGATTTGGCGGCGGAGAAATTCGGATCGACTTGGGCGAGCCTTCGGTCATACCCGCCGGGCAGCAGCAGCATCGGCACGGACTCGCTGTAAGCCTGCGCTATCGCGCCCAATGTGTTCTCGAGGCCCGGCCCGTGCTGCATGGCGAAGACGCCGATTTTCCTGCCCGAGCTGAGCCGCGACATGGCATCGGCCATGTGGACGCCGGTGCGCTCCTGGCGAACGACAATGGGTTTGATTTTCGCCGCGGCCGCGGTCTCGAACATACGGTTGACGGGATAGCCGATCATCGTGTCGATCCCCTCGCGCTTGAGGATTTCCGCGATCGCGTCACCGGTTTTCATGGAGCGTTTCCCGTTGCTGGATCGGCCAAACAGCATGAGCCTTCGCCCGCGCTGTTTGGCAAGCGCGAAGGCGCGCCGGCGCCTGTGCGCGCAATTCATTGGGTTGGCCGCGGGCCGATCCAATGAACCTCTTACAATATATCAAGCCTGTCACGTCAGCGCGATGGCCGCAACAAGCCGGCCGTAATCGTCCTCGCCGTGATGCACGCTGCGGCGGTAGCTGAAGAAGCGCTCTTCGTTTGAATAGGTGTCAAATCCCAAGCTCTTGAATTTTCCGATTCCCGCGCCGATCAGCCGCATGCCGATATAGCCGGGCAGATCAAACAGCGAGTGTCCGGCGCGGATGGATTCGTCGAAGAAGCGGATATTGTCCGGCGACGCCGCCAAAAAGCGCGTCACGAATTCCGGGCCGACCTCATAGGATGCCGGGCCGATGGCCGGCCCCAGCACCGCCGCGATGCCGGCGCGCGACGCGCCGAGCCCCTCCATCGCGTCGAGCGTCGCCTCCAGCACGCCGGTCAGCGCGCCTTTCCAGCCGGCGTGGCAGGCGCCGATCACCCGCGCTCCCGCGTCGCTAAACAGGATCATGCCGCAATCGGCCCCGGTGACGCCGAGCGCGAGGCCTGCCGTTTTGGTGACGAGGCCGTCGGCGCGCGGCCGCTCTCCCGGCGCCCAGGGCGCATCAACGGCGATCACATCGGGCGAATGAATCTGATAGGGCACCAGCAAATGCGCCGAGCGCACGCCCAGCGCCTCCGCCATGCGGCGCCGGTTTTCCATCACGGCGCGCGGATCATCGCGCGATCCCGTGCCGCCATTGAGCGAGCCGTAGACCCCCTGCGACGCGCCGCCCTCGCGCGTAAAAAACGCATGCGAGATTCCGGGCGCGCCCAGCATAACCGAGCGCAGCATCGGCGGCGTTTCGCGAAACGGCATATTCATGCGGCAAGGCTCATAAAGCTTCCGGCTCCTCTTGGAAACCCGCCGGCTGCGGCAAGCCATGCCGCGCCACGCCCAGCGCTTTGAACAGGCCCCCCATGCCCTTAACCTTGCCGGCGGCGAGCACCACCTCCTCCTGCGTCGAAACCAGCCGCACCAGCGCCGCTTCAATCTCGGCGCTCTGAGCGGGGCTGGCGCGGCGCATCAGCGCCTCCGCCCGCTCGACGACGCCAAGGCGAAGCAGGAACTCGCCCTGAGTCACTGGCCCGAAAGTCTGCGCGCCGCTTGCCTGCGCGGCGCGCGCAAGAGCCGCAAAGTCCACATGCGCTGTGATGTCGGCCTCGCCGGGATCGCGCAAAGGATCAGCAAAGGCATGGCCGCGCATGGCTTGCAGCGTCTCGCCGAACGAGGTTTCGAGGTGCCCGTAATCGATAATCAGCGCGGCGCCGCCCTGCGCCGCCAGCCGGGCGCCGATGGCCGCCATGACTTGTTGGGATTGCGCGGCAATTTCGAGGATTTCCCCTTCGTCCGCCGGCGTGGTCAAACCCGTCTCCGGAACCGCGCCGGGCTTGAAGACAAAGCCGCCCCGCGCATCAAGACCGACCATCCGCTCGCGCCAGCCGTCCCGGGCGCGAACATAGTGGCGCACCGGCAGCGCGTCGAAAAACTCATTGGCGATAATGATGGCGGGGCCTTCTGGAACTGTATCGAGCCCGCGGTGCCAGGTCACGGGCACGCCGTCATGTTCCAACCTGGCGCGCTGCGCCCCCGCAAGCACGCCCGACGTTTCGACAAGATGCACATCAAGCGCGGCGTGGAACGGCCCGACGACGCGCGCGGCGCGCAGAAAATCCTGAATCAGCACGCCGCGCCCCGGCCCCAGCTCAATCAGCCGCAGCACCTTCGGCGCGCCCATGGCGGTCCAAAGCTGGGCGCTCCAAAGGCCGATCAGCTCGCCGAACATCTGGCTGATTTCCGGCGAGGTGGTGAAATCGCCCTCCGCCCCGAGTGGATCGCGCGTCATATAATAGCCGTGGACAGGATGGCCGAGCGCCAGCGACATATAACGTTCGACGGAGATCGGCCCCTCCGTTTCGATGATTTCCCGGATCAGACGCGTCAGTTCGCTCATGCCGCCGCCTCGGCTCTGCGGGGCAAGGCCAGCAGCAGCGCTCCGATGAGGATCAGCGGCAGCGACAACAGCATGCCCATCGTCGCGCCGCCGAACAGGAAGCCAAGCTGCGGATCAGGCTCGCGGAAGAATTCACAGGCGATGCGCGCCAGCCCATAGCCAATGCCGAACAGCCCGGCGGCCCGGCCCGGTTGGCGCAGCGCGCCTGAGTGAACCGCGGCGCCCAGCAGGATAAACAACAGCAATCCCTCCAGCCCCGCCTCATAAAGCTGGCTGGGATGGCGCGGCAGGGGGCCGGCGTCGGGAAACACCATGGCCCACGGCACATCGCTGGCGCGTCCCCAGAGCTCCGGCTTGATGAAATTCGCGATGCGCCCCAACAACAGCCCGATCGGCGCCACCGCGCAGCAAAGGTCCGCCACCGGCAACGCCGGCAAAGCGTTGCGCCAAGCGAAAAGCCAAATGCCCAGCGCCGCTCCGGCCAGCCCGCCGTGAAAGGACATGCCACCCTCCCAGACTTTCAGGATGGATTCGGGATGCGAGAGGAAGAAATCCGGATTGTAGAACAGCACATAGCCCAGCCGGCCGCCGGCGACGACGCCCAGCGCGGCATAAACAAGCAGGTCATCCAGGCTGACAGGCGACGGGCGCGGG